>JAGODU010000116.1 GCA_017998095.1 Prolixibacteraceae bacterium
GAGCCTTTCACGGGACTCGAACCCGCGACCTGCTCATTACGAATGAGCTGCTCTACCAACTGAGCTAAAAAGGCAATAAATTTCTGTATACAAAAATATACGACTAGTTTTAAAATCTGAAAATAAAAGGCAATTTGTTTATCTCTCAGTAAAAATAAAAATCACACCTTTAAGTTTAAGTTAAAATGATTAACTTGTTACTACAAGAGAGGAGTGCTATTATCATGTTTTATACTTTTGCCCCTTAAATTTTTAAAAATGAGCAATATATTCTATCCTAAGTTTTTTAGTCTCAAACGAAAAGGCTTACTTTTCAATCAGTGGAAGACAGATACATTGTCAGGAATAATAGTTGGTATAGTTGCATTACCTTTAGCGATTGCATTTGCAGTGGCATCAGGTGTATCACCCGAAAAAGGATTGATAACGGCAATCATTGCCGGATTTATAATTTCATTTCTTGGAGGCAGCAGGGTTCAGATTGGTGGACCAACCGGAGCATTCATCATAATTGTTTATGGAATAATTGAGAAGTATGGGCTTGATGGATTGATGATTTCAACGATTTTGGCAGGAATAATGCTTGTCATTTTTGGAGTTTTGAAATTAGGCTCTCTATTGAAGTATATACCCCACCCTCTTGTTGTAGGATTTACAAGCGGTATAGCTTTAGTAATATTTTCAACCCAAATAAACGATGCTTTTGGTTTGGGAATAGAAAAATTACCTTCCGGATTTATTGAAAAATGGTCGACTTACTTTAGTTCATTTGGGTCGATTAATTATACTGCGCTTATAATCACTGCGGTAACAATAATAATTTCATTGTATACAAAAAGAATTACTAAAAAAATACCCGGATCTTTCATTGCAATAATATTGATGACTGTAGCTGTACAGGTATTTAAACTTCCTGTAGCAACTATAGAATCATTATTTGGCGAAATATCAGGTTCATTTAGTTTTGCTTTCCCTGAAATTAATTTTGGCAATATACCTCATTATTTTGCCCCTGCATTAACGATTGCATTACTTGGAGCCATTGAATCATTACTTTCAGCAGTTGTTTCTGATGGTATGATAAGTAGCAATCACAGGTCAAATACAGAACTTGTAGCACAGGGACTGGCAAATATTGTCACACCTTTGTTTGGCGGAATTCCGGCAACAGGTGCAATAGCACGTACAGCAACAAATGTTAATAATGGAGGACGAACTCCTTTAGCAGGAATAATACATGCAATTACCTTACTTTTGATAATGATATTTTTTGGTAAGTGGGCGAAACTAATTCCTATGCCTTGTCTTGCAGGTATCCTTATAGTAGTTGCATATAATATGAGCGAATGGAGAAGTTTTGCTTCTATTTTAAAAGGGTCAGTTTTTGATATTATAGTTTTGCTTTCCACATTTTTACTCACTGTGCTTGTTGACCTTACTGTTGCCATTGAAGTTGGAGTTGTCCTTTCTGCAGTTTTATTCATGAAACGCATGTCGGATATAGGAACTAAGCTCCCGGAAGATATAGACAATGATCTGGTTGATAAATATGACGACTTGCCAAAAGGTATCAATATTTATGAAATTAGCGGACCTCTGTTTTTTGGTTCAGCCAAATCATTTACTGAAATGATAAAACAAATAGGAATGGAATCAAAGATTCTCATAATCAGAATGAGGCACGTTCCTTTTGTTGATTCTACCGGAAGCAACAACTTTAAAGCAGTAATAAAAACCATCAAACACAATCATACAAGAATATTACTTTCAGGAGTGAACCCAACTGTTCTTGAAGATTTAAGAAAAAGTGGAATTGCAGATATGGTTGGGGAAGAAAACATTTACGACTTGTTTGATAAAGCCAGAGATGCTGCTTTGGAATTGAATGCAACTTTATCAAAGAAGAAACATTAACTACAATCAATCTGATTCTATAAAAAAATCAGGAAGAATAATAACTGATAAATAAATTTCTTGCAATTTTGTGTACTTGAAATGATATATTTTTACTTTGGCTCAGTCTTTGTAATAATATAACTCTAAGTAAAGGTTTTATTAAGTATATTAATTTGATTAAGATAAAAACATTTCTTGTTATGCAACTGAACCATTTAAAGACAAAAAGCAAATGCATAAAAGGAAAAGACATGTCAGTTACATACTTTATATAAAAAACAAAATTTAAGTATATGAAAAAATTACTACTAATTGTAGCAGCAATATTTTGTTTTGCTACCGTAAAAGCACAAGATGCAACCACTGTAGTTGCTGATTCAACAGCAAAAGCTAAAATTACTT
This sequence comes from Prolixibacteraceae bacterium, assembly GCA_017998095.1. Next base: position 2,299 of record JAGODU010000116.1, read on the forward strand.
TTGAAAAACTTGACCATGATTATGGTACAATCAATCAGGGTGCTGATGGCAATTGTGTATTCCTTTTTAAAAATGACGGTAATGCACCGCTTATTCTTTCAAGTGTAAGGGCTTCTTGCGGATGTACTACTCCTTCATGGACAAAAGATCCTATAATGCCTGGCGCTTCAGGCGAAATAAAAGTAAGATATGACACCAACAGGGTTGGAGCATTTTCAAAAACAATTACTGTAAATTCAAATGCAGAAAATGCAACATTAACTCTCAGAATCAGCGGAACAGTTAATGCAAATCAGCCTGTAACACCTGCTCCGACGAATTAAAGAGTATTATCAGTTTGATTTTCTGAATGAAGGCATTTCTGACTATAATTTTGTTGGTATTATCAAATACCTTCATGACCTTGGCGTGGTATGGCCACTTGAAATTTAAAGAAATGAAGTGGTTCTCTGCTTTACCTCTTGTGGCAGTCATACTAATCAGTTGGGGAATAGCACTTTTTGAGTATTTTTTTCAGGTGCCTGCAAATAGAATCGGATTTAAAGGTAACGGAGGACCGTTTTCACTTTTTCAGCTTAAAGTAATTCAGGAATCAATAACTTTAATTGTCTTTACCCTTTTTGCTGTTTTTGCATTTAAAACTGAAACTTTCAAATGGAATTATATGATAGCTTTTGTTTTTATAATGCTTGCAGTTTACTTTGTGTTTAAGGAATAAAGCATTTATTAAGAAGTCACATATAATTAAACCAAATCGGATAGATTTTAAGCTTCCTGATTTGGTTTATTTTTTTTTAAATCCAATGTGAAATTAATTCGTATAGTTTCTTAATTACGGTTTAAAAATTCAGCTACTTCTTTCCATGCCATTCTACTCTCTTTGAAATTACCAAATATCTGGAAAACATGAAACATCCCTTCATATCTGGTTAAAGTCACATTAACTCCCTTGGCTTTAGCTTTTTCGTAAACAGTAATCGCATCACTTTCAAGAACTTCATGAGTACCTACCTGAATTAACATTCGGGGGAAGTTTGTAAATTCTCCATAAACCGGTGACAGGTATTTATCATGAGGGTCAGTATTGCCGGCGTAAGAAACTATTTTGGTTTTCATTTCCGGAATTATTTCATTTTCTTTCAATCCAAACATCGGGTCTTTATGAAGGTTATATTTATATGATTCTCCTTCCATTGCAATATCTGCCCAGGGAGACATACAAATCAACGCACCGGGAAGTTGTTTGCCTTCATTCCGTAATTTAGCTGTTAAAGCTAAAGTAAGATTTCCTCCTGCGCTATCTCCGACAATAATTATATTTTCGGGTTTATATCCTTTGTTAATCAACCACTCCCATGCTTTATATGCATCAATCAACGCAGCAGGAAATGTATTCTCGGGAGCAACTCTATAGTCAATAGTAAGAACTGAAGCTCCCTTGCTTAATCTGCAATAACGAACTGCAAGTGTACGATACAAATCAGTAAGCCCGATAATATAAGCTCCTCCATGAAATTGAAGAATAATTGTATCGCTACCGTCGCCCTTTTCAAGAAGCTCAGCAGGAACACCTTCAATATCAAACTTTGTAAGTTTATATCCATGAGGGGCTTTCCAAACAGAAGGTTTAGTTGCAAATTCTTTACCCATTTCCAGCATTTTACCGTTTTTCATTGTTCTGCTTTGAAAAGTATTTCGTATGCTTTCTCTGGCAATCCAACCACTGAAAGAAATACCCTTTCCATAAGAAAATTCAGAAATAAAAATTAAAATAATAAAAACGGATAATATCCTTGATGCCTTCATTCTATTTAATTGCGTAAATGATAATGCAATTTACAAACATCCTGAAATTCTTAATGAAAAAGGATAATGAAAAAAGTTAAAAGATTAATCTTTTTTTGTAAATTTCAATAGCCGTATAAAATGAATATTTATTAGTTTAAATGGATTATTCGGAAGAGAAATACAAGGTTTTGGTAGAGTCAGCATATGACAGCATATTAATTGTTAAAAACTTTAATATTGTTTTCGCCAATAGAAAATCATTTGAAATGTCAGGATATTTAGAAGAGGAAGTTATAGGAAAACCTTTTTCTAATTTTATTGCTAATCAGGATATTAATAAAATAAAGGATTCTTACATAAAAAGACTTGAAAATAAAGTATATCAACACAAATACAGGACTCAAATAATTACCAAAAACGGATCTTTAAAGCCGGTTGAAATAAGTATTACTACCTTCAATTATGAAGGGGAAATTGCTGAGATGGTTATTATTAAGGATATATCTGAACAGTTGGCAATTGAAAAAGAAAGGGAAGAGGAGTTAATCTTATTAAAAACGTTAATTGATCATATCCCTAGCTCCATATTTGTTTTAGATAAGAAATACAGAAAAACTTTTTTTAATGATCTCCATTTATCCAGGGTAAATTGTAATCTTGACGATGATAAAAAACTATCATATAATGATCTGATAGGCAAAACCAATTGGGAAGTATATAATAAGGAATTAGCTGATTATTATTACATTGAAGACAGAAAAGTAATTGAAGACGGATACAAGGTAATTAATAGGGAAACTCAGGGTATAGACCAAAACGGGGATAAAATATGGGAATCAATCTCAAAGATCCCAATTAAAGATAAAAACGGAGAAATCATAGGATTATTAGGAATTGCTAATGATATTACTAAGAACAAGCTTTATGAAGTAGAAATCAAAGAAAATGAAGACCGTTTCCGTAACGCAATTTTATATGCTCCTATCCCAATGGCAATTTTCACATGTGATAATAAAATCCATCAATTAAGTGAAGGCTGGATCAACCTTTCGGGATACGACATGAACGATACTCCATTTATTACTGATTGGATAAAAAAATCTATTCCAGAAGCAAAACAAATTGAATTTAACAAAGGAACTGTTTTTACTGAAATCACTAAAAAGTATCTTTCAGGAGAAAAAGATATTAGATGTAGTGACGGGACAACCAGATATTGGGATTTTTCAACAACATTGATAGGGCTTACCCATGATAGTAAACATCTTTATCTTTCAACAGCAATTGATCTGACTGAACGCAAGATTGCTGAAATGAAGCATCTGGAAAGCAGAAAACAGCTTGAATCAATATTCCTGGCAGTTGATAATATTCTATATCTACTTAAGGTCGAAGGAGATGGATTATACCGTTATGTGTCTTTAAATAAAAACTTTAATTCGGTAACAGGATTACCGGAAATAAATCTTATTGGGAAACTTGTATCTGAAGTAGTTCCTGAACCACACCTGTCTTTAGTACTTTCAAAATATAAAGAGGCAATTGAGAAAAAGATAAGAGTTAGTTGGGAAGGGACAATAAAATATCCCAAAGGCGAAAAGACAGGAGAAGTTACTATAATACCAATTTTTAATGAAGAAGGAAAATGTACTAATCTTGTCGGATCAGTAAACGACATTACTGATAGAAAAATGGTTGAAAAAGAAATAATTAAAATAAACAACAATCTTGAAAATAAAATAAAGGAAAGAACTTTGCAATTAGAAGCTTCTAACCACGACTTAGAATCATTTGCTTATTCAGTCTCCCATGATCTCAGGTCTCCCTTAAGGCATATTGAAGGGTTTTCTGCATTAATGAAGAGGAACATTCCAAACATGTCAGAAGAAGCTGAAAATTATTACCATAAAATCATTGATTCAGTAAAAAAGATGAATTCAATGATTGAAGCTTTACTTTCTTTCTCGAGACTTGGGAAAAAAACACTCGAAATAACTGATATAAACCTTAATAGTTTAGTTGAAAAAATTATTGACAGATATAGCCTTGAAACAGCTAACAGAATTGTTGAATGGAAAGTAGGAATATTGCCAATAATAAAAGGAGATGAAAAGTTAATTGAATTGGCTTTTGAGAACTTGATATCAAATGCATTAAAATTTTCTTCCGGAAAGAAAACTGCAAAAATTGAGATATCAAGAATTCAGAAATCAAATACCCATTGTATTGTTTGCATTAAAGATAATGGAGTTGGTTTCGATATGTCCTACTCTGATAAACTCTTTAAAGTCTTTCAACGTCTTCATACTGAAAAAGAATTTGAAGGTACAGGAATAGGACTTGCTAATGTAAAACAAATACTATCGAAACATGGATGGACAATTTATGCCGATGCTAAAGAAGGAAAAGGAGCATCGTTTTATATAAATTTCATATCCTGAAAAAAAAATTTACTTTTTATTTATCTAATTTTCTTATTTTTACAAGGCAGGCGAATATAATTATTTCTAAAAATATTTTAGATGTATCAACAATCCCTCAAAATATTGATGTTAGAGGACGATGAAAACGACAAGGAGATTATTTGTCAATTAATAAAAACTTCTTTTGAAGACAATCCAAACATTCTCTGGGTAACAAATAAAAAAGATTTTGCCAATGCACTTATTGATTTCCAGCCTGATTTAATTCTCAGTGATTATAATCTCCCTCAATTTAATGGCCTTGACGCTTTACAATTAAGTATTGATGTTAACCCTATTATACCTTTTATCATAGTAACGGGAACTCTTTTAGAAGAATCTGCTGTAGATGTTATAAAAGCCGGAGCTTGGGATTATGTTTCAAAAGAACGACTTGACAGATTACCCGGTGCTATAAATAATTCATTAAAATTAAAAGAAGAAAGAGCAAAAAGAATTGATACTGAGAATGAAATAAAAAAAATCAAAGAAAAAACCGGAATACAATTAAAACTTTTATTACAAGCAATTGAAAAAGCCCCTACATGCGTAATAATTACAAGTTGCGACGGCTCAATTCAATATGTAAATCCCATATTTGAAAAACTTACCGGCTACACTCGTAACGAAGTAACAGGTAAAAATCCAAGAATTTTAAAATCAGGTCAACACAACAATGAGTTGTATAAAGAACTTTGGACAACAATACTGGAAGGGAAAGAATGGAAGGGAGAATTGTTAAATAAGAAAAAGAATGGCGATTTATATTGGTCTGAAGTATCTATTTCTCCGATAATAGATGAAGACAATAAAATATTACATTTTATATCTGTAGAGCATGATATCTCAAATACAAAAAAATACGAGCAAGCATTAAAGGAAAGCGAAAACTGGTATAAAGGTATATTTGGTAATACAGGTACTGCAACTGCAATATTAGAGCCTGATGAAACAATTTCACTTGTAAACAGTAAATTTGAAGAGCTTACCGGATATTCTAAAAATGAAATCGAAGGCCAATTCAAATGGAAAGAATTCATAGCACCTGCTGATGTTGAAAGAATGAGGGATTTTCATTTTCAAAGAAGAACAGCAGGAGAAAATCAACTTCCAAATGTTTATGAATTTTCCTTAGTTAATCGAAATAATGAAATAAGAAACATTTTACTTACAGTTGACTTAATCCCCGGAACGAATAAGTCTGTGGCCGCTTTACTTGATATAACAGAAAGAAAACAAATTGAAAGAAGCTTAAAGGCAAGTGAAGAAAAATTCAGACTGATAAGCAACTCTGCACATGATGGGATTCTGATGATTAACAACAATAATAAGGTTATATATTGGAATCCTGCAATAGAGAAGATTTTTGAATATCTGGGAGAAGAACTTGTAGGTATAGACATTAATAAATTGTTTAATTCTCCTTCCGGTGTAAATCAGGATTATTTACCTATAAACGTTGAAGAAATACCATTTAGCCCACTTGCATCAGGAAAGTCAATAGAGCTTGAAATTGAAAAGAGGGATGGAATAATAATTGAAATTGAATTATCAATTGCCCCTTATAAAAATGTAGATCAATGGGGAGCTGTTTGTGTTGTAAGGGATATAACTGAAAGGAAAATTGCTGAAAGAGAACTCATAATTGCCAAGGAACGTGCAGAAGAAAGTGACAGGCTGAAATCAGCTTTTCTGGCAACAATGAGTCATGAATTGCGAACACCTTTAAATGCAGTTATTGGATTTAGCAGTCTGATAGATGAAACTATGGAAATTCCTGTTATTATGGAAATGAATAAAATCATTTATAATAGCGGCAATCATCTTTTAAGCATAATTGATTCTGTCTTTAATCTGGCCTTACTTCAGGCAAAAGTTTCAAGAATTTATCTTGAAGAATTTAATTTATCTGACTTCATAGAAAGCTTAATACCATATCTGAAAACTAAAATAAACAACGAGAAGAAAGAGCATATTAAGATTATAAATGATAGCTTTAACTCTGAAAAACCAGTTATTATAAAGTCTGATAAAACCAAACTCATGCAAGTGATGGTTAACCTCTTCGATAATGCAATTAAATATACTGAAGAAGGATCAATTGAATATGGCTGTACTTTGGATAATAATTCTATTATTTTCTACGTAAAAGACACCGGGATAGGCATTCCAAAAGATAAACAATCAATAGTATTTGAAAGATTCAGGCAAATTGAAGATTCAATTACACGTGAGCATGGAGGTGTTGGTCTTGGACTTTCAATATGCCTTGAAATAGCAGAACTTCTTAATGGCAAAATCTGGTTTGAATCAGAAGTAGATTCAGGAAGTATATTTTACTTTAAACTTAACGATGCTATAATTTCAAACTAATTTAAAAAGTTTGAATTCCTCTGCTCTGAACAAGAATCATCTTCATACACTTCCATCTTTCTTGTAAGTTCAATTGCTTCTTCATATTCTGATGTTCCTGGTTCTGCATCACAAATCTCCAGAAATCTCATTATCGCCCTTCGATATTCTTCTTCAGTATGAATATTTTCCTGCATAATCACCATATTTAATGAGCTTCAAGCCAATTATTTCCTGTTCCCACATCTACTGTAAGGGGTACCCCCAAACTGAAAGCATTTTCCATTTCATGCTTAACCAACGATTTCAAATATTCCAATTCATTTTCATGGGCATCGAAAATTAATTCGTCATGAACCTGTAAGATCATCTTTGACTTTAAATTTTCAGTTTCCATTCTATTGAAGATATTTATCATTGCTATTTTTATAATATCAGCTGCAGTTCCTTGTATCGGGGCATTTATTGCATTTCTTTCTGCGTTTCCTCTAACAACAGAGTTTGTCGAGTTGATATCACCTAAATAACGTTTTCGACCCAACAAAGTTTTCACAAATCCATTTTTCCTTGCTTCTTCAATGCAATTTTTCATATACTCTTTTACTCCGGGGAATGCAGCAAAATACCCATCAATTATTTCCTTTGCTTCACCAACCTGAATATTAAGCCTTTGAGAAAGACCAAAGGAAGAAATACCATATATTATACCAAAATTGGCAGTTTTAGCTTTTCGTCTGTAATCAGAAGTAACCTTATCAACAGGTACACCATAAATCTTTGAAGCTGTAATTGCATGTATATCTGCATTTTTGCTAAAGGCTTCTTTCATATTTATATCATCACTAAGAGAAGCCATTATTCTTAGTTCAATCTGAGAATAGTCGGCAGAAATAAATTTCATTCCTCTTTCTGAAGGGATGAATGCTTTTCTTATTTCTCTTCCATTTTCATCTCTGATAGGAATATTCTGAAGATTTGGATTTACTGAGCTCAACCTCCCTGTGGAAGTAATTGCCTGATTGTAAGAAGTGTGAATCTTGCCTGTATATTGGTTAATTAGCTTAGGCAATGCTTCTACATATGTATTCAGCAGCTTTCTAAGCCCTCTGTATTCAAGAATCTTATCAATTATTGGATGCCTTTTTGAAAGCCGTACCAGGATTTCCTCATTGGTTGAATATTGCTTTGTCTTTGTCTTTTTAACAGTAGGATCAATATTCAATTTTTCGAAAAGAATTATTCCAAGCTGTTTTGGAGAAGAAATTAAAAATTCTTCACCTGCCAGTTTGAATATTTCACTTTCCAGATTAATCAACTGTTCTCTTAAAACACCTGCATAGGAGTTCAATTCAGTTGGATCCATCTTTACACCTGCCAGTTCCATAGAAGTAAGAACAGGAACTAAAGGCATCTCAATATCATTGAAGAGTGAAATCAGATCGTTTCCTTTTAATTCCTTTTCTAAAATATCCTTTAGCTGATAAGTAAAATCTGCATCCTCACAAGAATAATCAACTAAACGATCAGTTTCTATACTTCTTATCGGTCGCTGATTCTGGCCTTTTCCACCTACCAGTTCCTCATATGAGATTTTTTTATAATTGAAATATAATTCACTAAGATAATCAAGGTTATGCTTAAGCTCCGGCTGTATTAAATAATGAGCTATCAATGTATCAAACATAGGACCTTTCACTTCAAGTTCATAACGAGCAAGCATGATAAGGTCAAACTTTAAATTCTGCCCTATTTTTAAAATATTTACATTTTCAAAAACAGGTTTAAACTCTCTTACAATATTGATAGCTTTATCTTTCTGTGCAGGAAGAAGTATACACCAGGCATCATGTTCTTTAATAGATATTGAAATACATACAAGCTCTGAAGAATGAGGATCTAATCCTGTTGTTTCAGTATCAAAACTAAAGCAACCTGCTTTTAAAATTTCTTTGATAACTTCTGTCCGCTGTATTTCAGTTTCAACTTTGAAATACTTATGTTCTACTGTTGAAATAGATTCCATTGCTGATTGATATGTACCTGCCTCTTGCTCCTGCATATCGAATAATGTACCTTGTTGCTGAAGCACTTTAACTTCAACAGGTTTTGATGAAAATTTTTCATAAAATGATCGGAATTCAAGCTCACGGAATAATGGGAGTAGTGTTTTCTCATCAAATCCGGTATACTTCATTTTTTCAAAATCAATATCAATAGGTACATTTTTATCAATCACAATAAGTTCTCGTGACAATAAAACCTGATCTTTATATTGCTCCAGATTATCCTTTAATTTCCCTTTAAGCTTGTCTATATTTTGATATACCCCTTCAACACTACCATATTCTGAAATAAGCTTCATTGCAGTCTTAGGACCTATTCCCGGGCATCCGGGTATATTATCAGCTGCATCGCCCATAAGCCCCAGTACATCAATAACCTGAGAAGGGTTTTCAACTTCGAAATTTTCTTTTACTTTTTCTATTCCCCAGGTTTCAGCTTTATCTCCTCCTTTTGCGGGTTTATAAATAAAAATATTTTCGCCCACTAATTGTGCGTAATCTTTATCCGGAGTCATCATATAGGTAACAAAGCCTTCAGTAGATGCTTTTTCAGCAATAGTCCCAATAACATCATCCGCCTCATAGCCTTCCATCTCAAGTATCGGAATGTTATAAGCTTCTACTAAATTTCTGATATGTGGAATAGACGCCCTTATATCTTCGGGCATTGCTTCTCTGTTTGCTTTATATTCCGAAAACATTTTATTCCTGAATGTATCTCCATGCACATCAAAAACAACTGCTATATGAGAAGGATATTCTGTATTCAGGACTTGCTCCAAAGTATTTACAAATCCAAAAATAGAAGAAGTATTTAGTCCCTTTGAATTGTATCTGGGATTCTTTATAAAAGCAAAATATGAACGGTAAATTAATGCATAAGCATCTAACAAGAAAAGTTTCTTTTCATTTGAAATTTCAGTTTCCATTAAATTTGGTTATCGTCAGCATTCCACTCGGCAAAAGATGTAGCAGTTTCATATAACTTTACGCTTTTAAGTTCCACCCCGTTGGAAAGCAAAGGTTTAATAATATCAACAAAATGTAACACCATGTTTTCACAGGTTGGCTGAAAATCAACAATATGTATTCTCTCAAACATTTGATTTGATTTTTCTTTTATATCAAACTGTGACTTCCTGTTTATCACAAAAGAATGATCAAAAACATCTACAATATTATTTTTTACTATTCTTTTTAAATCACTGAAATCTATTACCATCCCGTCTTTTGTACAGGAAGAATCATCTATTGGCTCGCCAATAACTGTAATATGAAGTTTGTAAGAATGACCATGAATATTTTTACATAATCCATCATAATTCCACAGGGCATGAGCCATTTCAAAATCATAATATTTGGTTACTCTTATTTTTGTCATACTTATAAATTCAGGTTCTTTAAATATCTAATAAACAATAACAATTTGAAAATGTTTGTTCTTTATTTAAAAAGAACTGTTCTTTCAATCGCATGAACAACTATAC
>JAGODU010000384.1 GCA_017998095.1 Prolixibacteraceae bacterium
GTAATATTGCGTACGTTATTTTGAAACTGAGCTACTTCATCGAATTGTTCAAGATAATCAATTACTTCTTTTTCATCGCCATAAGAATTTTTATATTCCGGGAGTCTGCCGGGATTAGGTAATCCTCTGCAATCGAAGACAAATCCACCTCCATTTTCTGAAGGATCATCGGGTATACCGTTTTTATATGAGAAGCTTGTAATTCTTATTGTAAGAATATTATTTGGCAGCTCATATTTTTTAGAAAGCGATGAGTCTGCAAGCCTTTTGGCAATAGCAGAAACTTCAGGCAGATCAGGCTTGATAAGACCTTCATTGAAAAGATGATTAAGGTTCTTTACTGCTTCAGGAATACTTTTTTTAAAATCAAGTTTCTTCTCATGGATTCCACGGAACCCATAAGCACCGAGAGCCTGCAATATTCTAATTAAAACAAATGAGTAGTATAATTCCCGGAATTCATCTTGATTAACTTTTATATAGCCGTCGAGGTGACTCAGGTAATATTCAAGCATGACTTCCCTTTGAGTCTCGTTCAGACAAGTTTTGGGGCTATATAAAAGAGAAGCAAGGTCATATTGCAATGGGCCTTTTCTTCCTCCCTGATAATCAATATACCAAGCCTTATTGTCTTTAATAATAATATTCCTTGATTGAAAATCCCGGTACATAAAAAAATTAGAGTCGGCTTTCATTAAATAATCAGTGAGGGTATTGAAGTCATTTTCAAGTTTCATTTCGTTGAATGGAATTCCGGCAAGCTTCAGGAAATCGTACTTGAAGTAATTCAGGTCCCAAAGTATTGATTGTTTGTCGAACGACTTAATTGGGTAGCATTTATCAAAGTCAATTTTTGATGAACTTTTTATTTGAATTTTAAGGAGGTCAAATAAAATATCTCTTATATGGCAAAGGATTGCTTTACCCGGATCGTTTCTTTTAATAATGTCAAAAAGAGTATCATTGCCAAGGTCTGAGATCAGATAGTGTTGTTTGTCAGGTGCTATAGCATAAATTTCGGGCACATTAATACCTGTTTCAATAAATGTATTGGTAAAACTAAAAAAAGCTTCATTTTCAATAATATCTGAGTTAAAGGCTCCTATAGCTGAATATTTTTCAGATTTCAATCTATAATAAATTCTATCTGATCCTGATTGTGGTAAAGGGTAAGCAGTAAGGGGCTTTTCGCCATACTTTAGTTCAAATAAAGATGATAAAATTTGTTTAGGGTTATTGTTCATTTGTCAGGATTTTTGGTTACAAAATGTAAACTAAAATTACAGAAATTACCAATGCAGGTAACATATTTATTACATTAATCTTTTTTATTTCCATGATTGATATACCCATGCCAATCAGAATCAAACCGCCGACAGCTGACATTTCACATATTACTTCTCCGGGAACAGAATTTCCCAGCCATATTGAAAGAATTGTAAGGCCACCCTGGAAAATTAAAAGTGGAATAACAGAAAATGCAACGCCAATACCTAAAGCTGAAGCAAGGGCTAAGGAGCTGAAGCCATCCATTACAGATTTGGCAATAAGCAAGTTTGAATTTCCGGTAGTACCTTCTTCGAAAGCACCTAATATAGTCATTGATCCCATACAATACAAAAGAAAAGCAGTCACCATTCCTTCAGAAAAGTTGTCATGATCAGACTTAAGTTTTCCTTTCAGCCAGTCGCTAAACTTATTTATGTATATATCCAATCTAACAAATTCTCCAATAGCAGACCCTATTACCATACTAAAAATCAATATTAAAATCTGGTTTGTTTTCATCGCCATTGAAATGCCGATGTAAATAGTAAAAAGACCTATAGCTTGGAATATTATATTTGAAACTCTTTTGGGAAATTTAGAGTGAAAAAAATAACCAGCAACACTACCTGCAATAACTGTAGCAACGTTTACAATTGTGCCGAAAAGAATCATATATTTTGTTTTGTAAGTTTAATGCTTTAACTTTCAGGAGTAAATATTGTCTATTTATACTGAAATTCAGATGGCGAAGATAAAAAAAATAATACTTTCCATTGTCAGGATATTAAGGATAACGCTAATTGTTTGTGGGGTCTTCTTTTTGTTAATGGTCATACTTGCATTGACACCTTTACCTTTCTGGGCAAGGTATAATCTGGGAAGTTCAAAAGATTTTGTACCTAAAAATACCGAAACGATTGTAGTTATGGGAGGTGGAGGTTTTCCAAGCGAATCTGTTCTGATGAGATTGTGGTTTACAAAAGAACTGGCTTTGAAATTTCCGGAATCAAAAGTAATTGTAGCAACCCCCGGAGATACCATTGACAAAAAAAGCACTGTTTACATGATGAAACAGGAACTTGTTAACTTTGGAATAGATTCATCAAGGATACATTATGAAGCAGAAGGGCTTAACACCAGGCATCAGGCATTGAGAATACATGAGTTATTTGAAACTGGTAATTTTGCTGAACCAATAGTTGTAGTAAGTTCCCCTGAGCATGTTTTCAGAACTGTCTTATGTTTTGAAAAGGCAGGTTTTAAAAAGGTGAGTGGCAAATCGGCTCATGAATCGATGCTTGAAACAGACCTCAGGCTTAAAGGGAGAAAACTTGGAGGAAAGGATAATATTCCGGATGTAGGTAATTCAATTTCATTGAGATATAAGTTTTGGGATTATATGAAATATGAAATTTCAGTAATGAGGGAATATATTGCAATTGCATATTACAAG
>JAGODU010000385.1 GCA_017998095.1 Prolixibacteraceae bacterium
CAAATAGTGTTGTGGTACCTGAGTTCATCATCAAAGTGTCGTTTTCCATAACTATCTTTGCTGCTCTTAAAGCTATAGATTTCTTTTCACTGCTGTTAGCTATAGACCGTTGCTTGAAACTCATATTATAGTAATTCTTATATGAAGAGACCGCACCTCCATATACTCTGGAAAGAAGCCCGTTTTCTTCCAAATCCGAAAGATCCAGCCTTATTGTCACTTCAGAAACATCAAAAAGCCTGCTTAACTCGTTTACCTTCACTTTACCTTTTCTGTTAAGCATATCAAGTATTTTTTCTTTTCTTTCTTCAATAGTTATTTCCATTGGCTTCCATGTTTCGATAGATTACACTTAAGTTTCGTTTTACTTTCACTTGAATAATATATCATCATAAGGATATATGCAACAAAATTCTTTTTCAAGTATACAAAAATCTGATTATTAATACTGCAAATAAGATAGCAATATATGCAGTTACTGTACTATAAATTTTTTTCCTAATTGTTTCCACAAAAAAAGCCCCATAAATATGGGGTTTTTTGGTGAGACATCGGAGACTCGAACTCCGGACACCTTGATTAAAAGTCAAGTGCTCTACCGCCTGAGCTAATGTCCCCTACGACTGGCTGGGATGGCAGGATTTGAACCTACGGGTGACGGAGTCAAAGTCCGTTGCCTTACCACTTGGCTACATCCCATCATCTCAAAATGGGGTGAATAAAGGGATTCGAACCCTTGGCCTCTAGGGCCACAACCTAGCGCTCTAACCAACTGAGCTATACCCACCATGACCAAACGAAGTCTTTTATCATTCTAATTGCTTGACTTATGTTTGTCAACACATTTATACGCAAAATTTCCAAATCCGAATTTTCAAAATTCCCAAACTGTAGATTAAAAGGTTTAAGAAGCAGGCTATAAAAAAAGAGGCATTCAGCCTCTCATTTTTTATTTCTTCTTTTTAATGTGTCTATGATTCAACTTTTCATACTCTTCGTAATCAATCTGCTTTAATATATTCTCCAGTTCATAATCTCCCATAACGGTATTCCTGCCATTTGCATATTCCTTATCTACAACTTCTTTTATCTTTGTCACAATAGTATCTGTCTTTTTCACTGCTATTTCTTTGTCTTTGATCCTAAAGTATGAATTGACCCAGTGAGCAACTCCCGCCAATCCGCTGTGAGAATCCACAGCTACAGTAGCCGGCCTGTCAAGTAATGCTTCTGTATCAAATATGTTATAAATCTCGACATTTTTAAGCATGCCATCTGCATGTATTCCAGCTCTGGTAACATTAAAGTTTCTGCCTACAAAAGGAGTTCTTGGAGGTATTTCATAACCTATTTCTTCTTCGAAATATTCAGCAATCTTTGTAATTATGGGAAGCTTCATCCCATCAGTAGTACCTTTTAGTGAAGCATACTCGATAACCATTGCTTCCAGAGGACAGTTGCCGGTCCTTTCACCTATTCCTAATAATGAGCAATTTACACTTGATGCGCCATACAGCCATGCTGTTGACGCATTTGTTACGACTTTATAAAAATCATTATGCCCGTGCCATTCCAGCAGTTCGCTCTTTACTCCGCCATAATGCATTATTCCATATATTATTCCCTGAACGCTTCTTGGCATTGCAGCTCCTGGATAACTTACTCCAAATCCCATAGTATCGCATGCTCTTATTTTAATCGGCATTTTGGCCTCTTCTGAAAGTTTGGTGAGTTCATATGCCAAAGGTACTACAAAACCGTAAAAATCCGCTCTTGTTATGTCCTCGAAATGGCATCTTGGCTTAATGCCTTTATCCAGCACATTTTTCACAATCCCCAGATATTTATCCATTGCCTGTTTTCTGCTAAGACCCATTTTATTATAGATGTGGTAATCCGAACAGGATACCAGTATGCCAGTTTCTTTTAAGCCAAGACTCTTTACAATATCAAAATCCTTTTCATTAGCCCTTATCCAGCTTGTTACTTCAGGAAACTTATACCCCAAACTCATACATTCCTCGACAGCTTTACGATCCTTTTCTGTATATACAAAAAATTCACTTTGCCTTATAAGTCCTTTAGGTCCGCCCAGCTTATGCATAAGCTTGTAAAGATGAACAATCTGCTCTACGCTGAATGGAGAGGTTGACTGTTGTCCGTCTCTGAATGTGGTATCTGTTATCCAAATATCTTTCGGCATATTCATAGGTACACTTCTATGATTAAAAGGTACTTTAGGCACAGATTTGTAGTCATACAGATATCTGTATAAATTTGGCGATTCCCTGTCTTGCAGCTGGTATTTGTAAGATGACTGCTCTAAGAGGTTAGTCTTATCTGAGAATTGAAGTATAGGATTTGTGTCTTTTTGCATAATTTACTTTCATTCCTTTCATTAATACATCAGTTAATATAAATTATTCCGAATTATACAATTGAATTTGCATAATTGCAATATCAATATTGCAATTTAGTAAATATTTTTATCTTATTTTTAAGTTAACCCCTTTTGCACAAAAAAACAGCTTCTTTTTGAGAGGCTGTTTTAATGAATATATGTTTTTATCTATTCAGCATTATTCTTTTTGCTAATCTCAGATATCATTTTATCATATTCCTTTTCGTCTATCCTGTTCTTATTCATCATTACGATATATGCTAAGGAAATTAATACTATCGGGACTACTACAATAAATATCCTGAAATTCATTTTAATGG
>JAGODU010000117.1 GCA_017998095.1 Prolixibacteraceae bacterium
AGAAACTTGCTTACCTGAGTAATCTTCCTGAAACAGGTGGTGATTCCTTCACGATGGAGATCCCAAACTATAAGCTTCAGCCCCGGGACATATTGTATATCACTGCAAAGGCAATGACACCCGACGGTTCGATCAAGGATTTCCTGATATCCTCACAGGTGAGTCAGAACATGAGTTACGGGCAGTCGGAAGCCGGTGGATATATTTACGGTTTTGATATTAACTCGGAAGGGAACATAATCCTTCCGGTAATTGGCACGGTTAAAGTTAGTGATCTAACTCTTGAAGAAACAAGGAAACTATTACAGGCAAAGGCAGAACAGGTTTTTACCGGCGCTACAGTAGAGTGCAAGTTGTTAAGTTTCAAATTCACTGTAATAGGGGAGGTCAACGGGCCGGGATCTTATGTTAACTATAATAATTGCCTGACTGTTCTTGAGGCTATTGGCCGTGCAGGCGGTGTAAGCGATTATGGACGTCGCGATAAAGTCCTTGTCGTTCGTCCAACAGATCAGGGAACCAGAACCTACAACCTTAACCTGCAGGATAAGAATCTGCTTTCCAGTGAAGCATATTTCCTTCTCCCAAACGATGTTGTCATAGTTGAACCTGTTAAACAAAAGATATTTAACCAGAATCTTCCAACAATCTCCTTCATTATTTCGACCTTTACAGGAGTGCTGACAACGACATTGTTGCTGATTAATTATTTTGGAAATAGATAAGAAGTTTAAACCCTATGAACTCAAACCCTTCAAATAGCTACTATACACTTCCCGATGAAGAAAGCATCGACTTCAAGCGCTACTTTTCCTTATTCCTGAGCAACTGGTACTGGTTTGCCATCGCACTGTTCATAGCTTTGTGCATTGCTTATGGTATAAACCGGTGGTCGGAAGAGATCTATACGGTTTCTTCCACAATGTTGATAAAGGATGATCAGTTCGGGGGTGGGACATCGGATATTGGGAGTATATTCCCCGGAAGCAGTGCATTCAGGAGCGACCAGAATCTGAAAAACGAAATAGGAATCTTGAAATCTTTCAGCCTGAACTACAGGGTAATGCAGGAACTGTATGATTTTCATGTTGAGTATGTGGGTGTCGGGAAAAGAGGCATTGCTGAATCGAGAATGTATAAGAATACTCCATTCAGAGTGGTTTATGATTCTCTTCAAAACCAGATAGTTGGATTGCCGGTGTCGGTCAGAATCCTGTCAGATGACAGTTATAAACTTGACATTGACGGGGATCTGAGGTTCAGCAAAACGCTTGCTTTTGGCGAACGCTTCAATGAGATGGGATTTGATTTCACTATTGTACGGAATTCTGATCTGTTTTCGTTTGATCCCGCGGCCTCCAACAGGTACTATTTTTACTTTATAAGCCCTGCATCACTTGCAAACCAGTACCGGAGAAAGCTTAGTGTTACGCCAATTGAAGAGGAGGCTACGCTTGTTACCTTATCGGTAAGCGGTTTTGTGTCGAAACAGGAAGTGGATTACCTCAACAGACTGATGGAAGTATATCTGCTTCAGGGACTTGAGGTAAAGAACCAGACCGCGGAAAAAACCATTGAATTCATTGATTCGCAGATAGGAACGATCTCCGACTCTTTGAAAACCGTTGAGAACACCCTCGAGAATTTCCGTCTTTCCAACAAACTGGTAGACCTTAGCCGCGAGGGAAGCGTTATTCAAAACCGTCTTGAGAACTATGAAAACGAAAGGAGTTCTTTATTGCTTCAGAAAAAGTACTATGAATATCTTAAGGATTACGTGGATTCGCGCAATGAGTCCGGCGACATTGTATCTCCCGGCGCAATGGGAGTCACAAATACTGCGCTCGAAAGGCTTGTTGCCGAGTTGGCAACATTGCAGCAGCAGAAAAGCAAACTGAAATTGAATATCTCAGAAGACCTTCCCGCTGTAGCAGCATTCGATAAAAGCATTATGGATGTCAAGGCTCTTATTGCCGAGAATATAAACAGCAGCATGAATAATATTGAAAATGCGATCAAGGAGTCTGATCACAGGATATCATTGGTGGAGGCAGAGTTGAGCAGGCTCCCCGGAACAGAGAGAAAGCTGATCAATATCCAGCGGAAGTTTGATCTTAATAACACAGTATATACCTATTTGCTTGAAAAGAAAGCAGAGGCAGGGATTGCGAGGGCTTCAAATGTTTCCGATAACAGGATTATAGATTATGCCACGACTTTCAATTCATCACGAATAAGTCCTAAACCTAGAAAAAACTATTTAATGGCTGTGGTATTTGGATTACTGATTCCAGCACTATTAATATTGTTAATAGATCTTTTTAATACAAAGGTTATAGATAAAAAGGATATTGAGAAAGTTACCAAAGCTCCAATATTGGGATTTATAAGTCACAACAGCTATAATACCGAGATACCCGTTGTAGAGAGGCCAGGCTCAACCCTTGCAGAATCGTTCAGGTCGGTCAGGACCAACCTGAAATACTTTATTAAGGATACTGAAAGTCCTGTTATCGCGGTTAGTTCCACTATCAGTTCGGAAGGAAAGACTTTCATCTCAATAAATCTTGCTGCCATAATCGCATCTAACAACAATAAAGTTCTTCTCATAGGGCTCGATATGAGAAAACCCAGGACACATAAAGTCTTCGGGCTCAGTAATGAAACCGGTATGAGTAATTATCTTATAGGGCAGTCGGGTTTTGAATCAATGATTCTTGAAACTAATGTTGAAAACTTATGGTTTGCTCCGTCAGGTCCCGTTCCTCCAAACCCGGCTGAATTGGTTGACTCACCTGCAATGAAAGAATTCATTGCCAGAGCCAGAAAACAATTTGACTATATAATAATTGACACCCCTCCTGTTGCAATTGTTACCGATGCACTTCTTGTTTCTCCCCTGACGGATTTTTATCTTTTCATAGTCAGGCAGCGTCACACCACAAAAAATACACTTGGACTTATTGAAGAACTGCACCGTAATGAGAATATTAAAAGCCTTGGGATCGTTATAAACGATATTAGTACAACAGGTTATTACGGTTATGGCTTGAGGTACGGATATGCAGGTGGCTATGGCTATTCTTATGGTTATAACTATTATGGGCATGGCTATTACGGCAAGTATGGTGGTAATGAAAAGACAAAAGGGTATTATACTGAGGATTAGCAGGGAAATATTCTGAAGAATCCGCAACTGAATGTTTTCTCGGTTCCGCAGCTAAATGTTAAAAACATGAAACATGAACTGGTATTTCTTTCTCAGAAAATAGACTGGGAAAAAGTAAAGAAAGAGTTCTTCGTTTTTTATATGGAGTTGGGAAGACCAGCAGTGCCGATAAGGAAGATGGTTAATTGCATCTGGCTTACGCAAATGTTTAACCTGGTGATGATACATTTGTGACATGATGGCTCTCGAGAAACATTGCTGGTTCCAAGTTATTTGGGGGAGGAAAAATTCACTTCCAATATGATCAATCTTTAGGTTGCTTAGGATCTACTATTTTTTTATAGTACTCCACCAACACGGTGTATGAACGTGAAAGTATAATTTTAAATAATGGTTAAAAACGAAAAAATAATTCATGATATAACCAAAAATTGTTGCATTGGTTGTGGTTTATGTAGTATTACTAAATTGGGCAAAATGGTTTTGGATAAGTACGGTAAATATAAGGTTAATATTGAGAATCTTGAGGAGTCCGTTATATTAGAAACTTTAAAAGTATGCCCATTTTCACCGAACATCCAAAATGAAAGCGAGCTTGCGAATGAAATCTTCAATACGAAAATAACTAAAGAATCAAACAGTATTGGTTTATATCTTAATATTTATTTAGGATTCATTGATAATGAAAAAGTTAGAATGAATTCGAGTTCAGGAGGAATAATAACATGGCTTCTACTTCAATTAGTCGAACAGAATATTATAGATTCAGTAATTCATGTTGTTCCATCTAATGAAGAAAAGGTAATTTTTAAATATGGTATTTGTAAAAATGAAAGTGAAATAATTTCTGGTGCTTCGTCCAAGTATTATCCTGTTGAAATGAGCCATGTTTTGGAGTACATTAGAGATAATCCGGGAAATTATGCTATTGTTGCTCTGCCATGTTTTACTAAAGGGATTAGGTTATTGCAAAAAAGTAACAGAGTTTTTAAGGAACGAATCAAATTCATCATTACTCTGGTTTGTGGGCATCTTAAAACAACTCGCTATTCAGCTTTTTTGGCCTGGCAAGCAAATATTAATCCCCAAAACCTTAAGTTGATAAATTTTAGGAAAAAAATACCAGAGAGGAAAGCTTCTCAATATGGAACAGAGTTTCAATATTATGATCAGAATATATTAAAAGTCAAACTTGTCCCAAATTCAGAATTTAAAATAGGTACAAACTGGGGGCATGGAATGTTCAAATACCCGGCTTGTGACTATTGTGATGATGTTGTTGGTGAATTGGGAGATATTTCTGTGGGAGATGCATGGCTTCCAGATTATATCAAAGATTACAAGGGTAATTCTTTAATATTTGTAAGAAATCCTATTATAAAGGAATTAGTAATAAAAGGTATCGAAAAAAAAGAAATCATACTTAATGAAGTCTCAAATGATTTAGCAGAAAAAAGTCAAGTTGGTGGTATTAGAAATAAAAGAAAGGACCTGCAATTCAGACTTTGGTTGGCAAAAAGGAAAAAGTACTATTTCCCTCCCAAAAGAGTAAGTCCTTCCCGAAAGGCGGTTGATTTTAGAAGACGAATATTAATTAGAATGAGATTATTAATAAGCGAAAAGTCCCATGTGTTGTATGATGAAGCTATAAGGAAGGATGATTTGAAAGTTTTTTATAATGGTATGTCATTGCCATTAATAATATACAAAGTTATTGATACGGGCTTATTAAAGTCAGTAAAAAAATTTATAAGAAATTTAATGTAGTCTTTCATTGACCACACTCAAATCAAAAGTAAAACAGTTTTCTAAAGATACCTTCTTTTATGGGTTAGGGGGAGCAATTACTTCTTTAATTTCTTTCTTTAAAGCTCCTATTCTTACAAGAATTTTTGTACCTGGAGATTATGGGTATTTGGATTTTATTTCAACAACTTTTGCCTTCTTTCTGGTTATTGCAGGCTTGAATATGATAAGCGGCCTGTTTCGGTATTATTATGAAATGAAAGATGATTCAGAAAGAAAAGACCTGCTAATGACAGGATTAGTTTTTACCTTAGGAACAGCATTGGTAATGTTACTTTCACTACAGTTGTTAAAACCAACCATTATTAATTATATAACTAAAAACAGTGGTGCTGGAAGAAATAATGATTTGTTTGTACAACTGGTTATTTTGAGAACGCCTTTTTATTTGATTCAAAGCTTTTTTTTGTCAATTTTAAGGTTGCAACGGAGAGCAAAGTTGTTCTTTTTCATCAGTTTAGGAGAGGGCATTTTAAATTTTATCTTAACGATAACACTGGTTGTTTTTTTAAAACAACACCTGTTTGGTGTATTCTTCTCGAATCTTTTTACTGTTGTTTTAGGGGCATTGGTGGTTGTTTTTTTACTCAGAAATGAAATTAAAGGCAAATTTTCGATTTGTTTATTCAAAAAAATGATGCGGGTAGCTTTACCTTCCTTTCCATCAGTATTTATTAATCTTGCCTTTGCAAAAATGAGTAATTTGTTTATTTATCAGTTTTCAAATGAATTGAGTTTAGGACTTTATTCAATTGCTCAAAAAGTTGGGACTTTAATAAATTTAGTGGGTTATGCATATCGATCGGCTTTTCTTCCCTTTTCTATGGAAATAATGCATCAGGAGAATCATAAAAAAGATTATAATGTTTTCTTCAGGTACGCTGTTCTGTTTTTTGGAATAGCAGCATTTACTGTTTCTTTATTCACAAAACCCATATTTTTCATTATTGCTCCTCCATCTTATTATGAAGCAATTAAATATGTGCCATTTATTTTGTTTGCATTAGCATTTGATTTCAGTCATTTCAGCCTCGTGACAGGTATCCAGATTTCGAAAAGAACAGAATTTGCAACTTATGCGCAAGCATTGAGTTTGGTCATTTCCACAATATTAAGCTACTTTATAATTAGACAATTTTCTGCATACGGTGCGGCCATGATTAGCTTACCTATATATGTTGTAAAATATACTTTTATTTACATATTTAGTCAAAAACTCTATAAGATAGATTTTGATTTTGGGATTGAAAGAGTGTTTTTTATACTGTTTGCTTTAGCTATATTACATTCATATATTGTTGCAAATATGAGTTTTGTAACAAATCTATTTGTATCAATATTTACTCTATTCATCACATTAAGTTTTATATATAAAATTTCTTTAACTAAAAATGAAAGATCTGTAATTGCCCTTTTAGCAAGGAAATATTTCAATATGTTGTTGTCAAGACAAACTTAATTTCTATGATTAAACGAATAATCTTTCTTTTAAGAATCATTATGTCTTTTGGTTTAAGTTTCAAAAAATTAGGCTTGTTCCTTAATTATAACTTATGGCATTATTCAGAAATTATGGATCGGAAATTTAGTTTTATATTTTCGAGAACTTGTTCATTGAATATTGATCCAGATGCAATTTTGGATTTAAAATCAGTTCTGCAATTAGGTTTTAATGAATTTAGGGATTCACAGCTTGAGACTAGATTACTTTTATCGAAAGGTTCAAAAATAATAGTTAATAATAAGTTTACTGTTTATGCAGGTTCAGACATACGGATTTATTATGGCGGAGTGCTAGTATTAAATGGGGGTTATTGCAATAATAATGTTCAGATAACATGTAGAGAACGGATAATAATAGGAGAAGGTTGTGCTATTGCCAGGGACGTAATTATTCGTGATAATGATGCACATAGATTAACTTCAACAGGCAGTATAATATCAAAACCAATTCTTATTGGCAATAAAGTATGGATTGGGGATAGAGCAATAATACTCAAAGGGGTAACAATAGGTAACGGAGCTATTATTGCTGCAGGAAGCGTGGTAACAAAAGATGTTCCCGATAATTCCATAGTTGCCGGAAATCCTGCAAGGGTAATACGCCAAGATGTGACATGGATATAATGTTAATAAGTTAATAACTGCTTAAAAGATGATTAAAATACTACTTCTTGGGAATGGGGTTAACCAAAATAAGGGATGTGAAGCAATTGTAAAAGGATTAAATGAATTCTTTAAAAAACACCTCGAAAGTAAATTTGAAATCTTAAATATAGTTTTCAATAATGAGCTTGAAGAAGGTATAGATGAAACGATCTCTGAAGTAAAAACTATCTTGTATCATTCAAAAAAGCCGAATAAATACCTCATTAAAGCGGCAATAGTGCCCATTGTTGGGAAGAGAATTCTTAATAGTGTTATAACATCAAGTTTATCAAAGATAATACCGTACGTTAAATCAGCTGATGTAGTTTTATCCATTGGTGGTGACAATTTCTCAAATGATTATGGTTATCCCAGAATGCATTTATGGCAACTCATGCTGGCAAAACACTTAAAGAAAGGAGTTATTGTCTGGGGTAGTTCCATAGGTCCGTTTGATTTATCAAAGAAAGAACAGCGTTCGATTGTAAAAATTCTTGATAGTAATACTGATCTTTTTGTTGTTAGAGAGAAAATTTCTTTCAATAATTTAATTGATTATGGTATTGATCAAAATAGAATCAAGTTATTGATGGATCCTGCTTTTTATATGAAGCCGAAGGAAACTAATGATAGTATATTAAAAAGCCTTATTAAATCCCGCAAATTCATTGGTATGAATCTGAGTCCTTTAATGGCAAGATTTATTAAAAACTCAGAAAGCAATTGGAACAAACTGGCAAAAGAACTTATTATTATTACAAATAAAATCAGTCAAATGCCTATACTATTAATTCCTCATGTTGATAAAAAGAACAACAGTGATTATACATTCTTGAAAGAACTAGAGATAGAATCAGAAGAAATCAGGCTTCTTGACACCAAATTTTCTGCTAATGAACTCAAATGGATTATCTCAAAGTCTTATTGCTTCGTTGGTTGCAGAACTCATTCAACAATTGCAGCAATTTCTTCAAATGTGCCCACTTTAAGTATTGCATACAGCGTTAAAGCTTTAGGTTTAAACGAACTTATTTTTGGAAATACAAGTTATGTATTAGATATTAATGAATTGAATCTGGAAAACTATGCTCGCAAACTCAGGAGCATAATTTCAAACAGAACTCAAATTTTGCAAGAATTGGCTATTAATAATTCATTTTTATTGCAAAAAGATATAACTGAGTTTGAAACCATTAAAATGCACTTTTGCAAAACTGAATAATTGGATCCTTGAATATACTTTATATTATAACATCTGATTCAGATTTAAATAACTATCGGGCAAAGAAAGTATTTGAACTTAACAACCATTTTGATAAGGTAGTGGTTATCGCTAAAAGTGGGAGTTCATCAAAAAATGTTATTGTAACCGGGGCATATCCAAATCCTTTTAGTCTTCTAAAACGGATTGGCATGAGTAAATTAAAAACTAAGTTTGAAAAGTTTTCATATTTCCCTGACAGAGGTATTTTATTTATAAAAAAAGCGTTTCGAAGGATTATTGAGATAATTGAACATGAAGATATGAATTCAAGAATCATACTTCTTTGTTTTACACCTCCCCATATTAATGCATTTTTAGGTTATAAAATCAAAAACAAATTTCCTCATAGCAGGTTAATAATAGATTGGCAAGATTTATGGACTTATGATGAATATCATCTGCAAAAAACAGCTATAATGTTCCATAAAAGATTAAGAAAACTTGAGTTAAAAATTTTTAAAACGGCAGATGTAAATGTTGTAACAAATGAATTTGCTGCAGATACCTTAATACACACTTTTGGTATACCAACAACAAAAGTTGTTCCGATTTACCATCCATTTGATAGGTCTGAACTTTTTGAAAACATGAAATACAAATCCCATCCTCAAATAAGGTTTGGTTTCCTTGGACATATAATTAAACCACCAAAGGTTCAATTTGACATAGTTTTAACGGCATTAAATTATTGCAGTAACAATGGAATAGACATAGAGTTAAACATATACGGCGACGAACAAAAGGTTACAAGAGATTTCATTAATAGTAAAAAGGTCAATTTTGTCAAATTGCATAAAAGACGGAGCCACATTGAAAGCATAAACAATCTAATGACAAACAATTACCTTATTTTGAACTTGGAAGATTTGTCCAACACAAAAATTATTATGCATGGTAAATTATCTCATTATTTAATGCTTAAAATACCAATAATTGCATTTGTTCCAACTAATTCTTTTGTTGCTGAACTAATAAGAAGAACAGGAGCAGGCTTTATTATTGATAATAAAGCGAAAGCAGGCAAATGTCTACTTGATATTATAAATAACTTCAACTATAACGATTACCTTAATGGCAGAAAAGAAAAGGAGATTGAGAAATTTTCCTGGGGGAAAATTTCTCAGGATTGGCTTAATATCTTTTCAACAGTTATTGATTAGCGTCTTAAGATGAATCCGAATAAAACTCCTTTGATACTATCTTCTGAAAACAACATTATTATTTCTGATATTGTTGATTATTTAATTAAATATGCAACATTAGAAAATGGATTATTGGCAAAATCCATAAATATTACTGATAATAGGATTGAAAATCTTTTAGATAATGCAGGGGAGCTTGGAGATTATGCACAATACATTGCATGCGCGGGAAAGCTTATAGGGAAAGCGGAATATGTTAATTATGCCCTTCAACAGGTTAGAATAATTTCAGAAAAGTTTCAGAGAACAGATGGCATTATTAACCTGGAACCGGCTAAAAGGTTGTTGAATTTGGGAGAAATGGACCTTTATATTGGTATGGTTCAACTTTATATTATCACAAAGGAGCCTTTTATAAAGGATATAATTGATAATTTTTATTTTGGGTTATTAAGAAAAATAATAAAAGCAAAGAAGATTGTTCCATCGCAAATAACGAAAGACCTTGGATTTGTTGTTCCTATTGCCAATCCGATGGACAATGGCAATCATATTGAACTGCTCGGTGAACTTTATGAATTTACACAAGATGAAAAATATAGAGATTGGATGATGTGGCTTTCTAAAGTCTGGCTGGATAATGGAAATTTCAAACGGCATCATATATACAAACGGGAAAACATTAATATAATAGGAAATATTATAAGCTTAACAGCCGATGTTTTATTTGATACAGGCTTTTTTAAAACAAAAATTGGCAAACCATCCTATTGTGCCAAAATAGCCAAACAAAACACACATCTGATGTTTGGACTTCTGGAAAATTATAAGATTACAAAGAATATTAGAATCAAGAAAATTTTTGATAGTTGGATACTTCAGGTTGATATGTTATTTATGCATCCTTCCGGTATTCATTACGGAATTTATGATTTTAAAAGAAAATTTGCTTACAGGCTCGAAGTAATACATACTATTAGTTTAGTTGAATTGCTTATTACGGCATTTCTGGTTTTTAAAGATCCGAAATATTTAGTCCTTGCAGAGAATTATTCAAAGGCTTTAACTGGTATTTTGACGATAGATAATCTGCTTCTGTTGTTCCCCTTTCCCAAAGATGATGTACTTGACCCGCAAAGGGAAAGTATAAAAAAGGAATACGAGTTTTATTCACTTGATACACAAATTGACTTCTCTGTTAATCTACTCAAGTTGCATGTGTTAACAAATAACAGGATTTATTTTAATGTGGCTCAAAAAGTATTGAACTCAACATTAAATAAATTCAAGCATGGAAACTGCTATACCGAAATGGTTCATAAGAATAGTGGTGAAAAATGGGATATTGTTCGTACGAAGTATCTTGGTCTTATGCTAAAACCATTTCTGTTTCTCGAAATGTTGAGAAAAAATTCCGCAAATGATATGATGGCCAGAATAATATTACAGGATCGATAATCGATTATTCTAAAAAAACATGAAAACTGACTCTATAGCGCCTTTAATAAGTGTAATTATTCCAACATTTAATCGCGGAAAGATAATTCTGGATGCTATTAACAGTGTTTTAAACCAAACCTACAAAAAATATGAATTAATAGTTGTTGATGATGGCTCAACGGATAATACTTTTGAAGTGTTGAATAACCTAATCGCAAATGGCAGCATTACTTTTTTAAAGCAAACAAACAAAGGCCCTGCAGCAGCAAGAAATGCTGGAGTAATGATTTCCAAAGGTGAATATATTGCATTTTTAGATTCTGATGACCTTTGGCTTCCTGTTTATCTCGAAATAATGCTAAATTCCCTATCACAAGCACCCAAAAGAGTTGGTATTGTTTACTCAAATTGCTATAATTTCAATCCCGACACGAAGGAAATATTTGTTAGATACCCATCAAGAACTTTACATGAAGGAAATCTTGAAAAACGTTTCCTTTTTAGGAGACAGCATGTTTATCATGGAGCCATGATGATTAGAAAAAGTGTATTCCTTGAAATCGGAGGTTATGATGAATATTTCAGACGTATTGAAGATAGAGAATTCAATTACAGGGTTTCTAAAATATGTGAATTTCATGCGATTAAGAAACCTTTGGTCATAATAAGACTTCATGGCGTTGAGAATAATAAGGATCCAGATGATATAATTGAATATGACAAGCAGGTTTCTATATATGACCAGAAGATGCTGGAAAAAATACTAAAGGATAAAAACATTACAAGTTCTAGTATATTTCTAAAAAAAAGAATTTTATCGCGCTACTATTATGTTTGGGGTAAGGGTCTTTATATGAATCATTTTTTACAATCATCTCTCAAATATTTAACGAAATCGGTATTTAGCAATGTTTTTAATTTTAGAGGGTGGTATTTTTTGATAAAAGTTCTTTTGAACAGGTAAATGAAAGTTTTAATAGTTTATAAAAAATTTAATGAGATAGGGGGATCTGAATTACAGCTATCAATTCTTATCAATGCTCTTATTCATAATGGAAATGAGATTCAACTTTTTACAACAAATTTTAATAACAAGTTGTTTAACAATATAGATATCAATAGAATTGACCTTATTATAAAGAGAAATTTGTTTTTTCCACTATTTCGGATAATATCCAGACTGAATCCTTCTTTAATATTCACTAGAGATACGCGGCATCTTTATAAATATATTCTAATAAGCAAACTATTTAAAAGTCCGGTTGTTTATAATGTCAACCAAAATATTAGTCTTCTTCCTCAGAATTTTTTCCAATTGATCAGGCAAATTCTTCCGGATACTCTAAAATTATCATTTCCATATTGGGCTC
>JAGODU010000386.1 GCA_017998095.1 Prolixibacteraceae bacterium
GCCCCATACAGAATGCCTTTCTCTGAGTTTGCACGTATTGCTTTTGGTGAAATCCTGAATCCGTCACCCTTTATTGCTTTATCTTCCTTCACCAGCAACTCAATAGTTGCTCCTTCTTTGCCATTCCATCCTCTTTGTAATTCATCCTTTGCAAGGAAAATAAGCGGCGAATTACTTTTTGAAACTACATTGACCGGTACTGCTTTTGAATTTCGCAACCAAAGTTGATGACCGGTTTCTGCTTTAAGACAATATGCCATCAACATAATAATTAAAAATGAACAGAAGTACTTCATGAGCCTGATTTTTATCAAATTAGTTAGTATTTCAAACATGTAGTTATAAATGCAATTAACACTTACAGATAAATTATTTAGATTCTTTCTCAGTTAACTTGTTACTAATTTTAAAGTAATCGAAGTCAACTTCTCCTCCCGGATTTATTGATGAATAATAAAATAAACCATACCGGTATCCCATGAATTGTGGAATTGTATAAGACATTTTTAACTGAGATCCAATTTTATTCCAGTCTTTTCCATTTAAACTAAAATAAAATGTAGCTACATCCCTCAGCTCATTAAAATCACATTCTGCTTTAAGATATACTTTATTCCCTGTTATTGGAATACGTTCCATTTCTTTAACTTCTCCGGATTCTGAACTTACCATTACAATAAAGCTCTTTCCGTTTTCCTTTTTCACTCCTACCAGACCATATTTCTTTTGTAATAAAGACAATCCCGAAAAGTCACCATCTTTTATTCCTGAAATATTGATTGAAGTTGAACCTGAACATTCAGGGCCTATGGTTCTTTGGGTTAATGTATTTCTAGCCAGTAAAAAGTCATTATCAATGCGATTGGTTTTAAGACGAAGAAATCCCCTTTTACCATCTACCGACCATAATGAGTTTTCAGGATTATGATTCCATTGCCAAACAAGTGGAAGGGCTGCTTCTTTCTTTTTGCGTTTAAAATCATCTGAGGAAACTATACCGGGAATTAATCCCTTGCTGGCAGGTAAATCTAATGTCATTGGAACTTTACCATCAATGCCAATTACAGGCCAACCATCTTTCCATGTGACAGGAACCAGATAAGGAATTCGGCCTACTGAACCATTATCTCTGAAAAGATAGGCATACCATTTCCCGTCAGGAGTATCGATAAGTCCTCCCTGGGCAACTCCTTTATCTTGTAAAGCAACCCTTCCTTCCCACGGACCATTAATATTATCTGCCCTGTGAATTACAACTGTACGCATTCCGCCTTTTGGCCATGTTATATTGACAAGGTAGTACATACCATTAATTTTAAATAACTGTGAACCCTCAGCCGGAAGTCCAATATTATCACCGGAAGGAGCACTGGCGTTTTCTATCAATATTCTTTCTGTTCCTTCAATTATACCGGAAAGATCATTTTTCAATTCTGCAATATGGATTTTTCCTCCTCCCCAGATTATATAATTATGACCATCTTCATCATACAAAATAGAATGATCATGACATGACGGCTCAAATGTTTTTGTTTCCCATTTCCCTTTTTCAATATCATCAGTTGAAAAGATATATGTTTTACCGGTTGTCTGAGCAAATGTAGAAACATAGAACTTGTTGTAGCTGTGACGAATACAGCTTGCCCATGATCCTCTTCCATAAGTGCTCTTACCTTCAGTGAGATTTAATTCAGGAATATCGCCAAGAGTGTCGTAGCAATAACTAATTAATTCCCAGTTTATCAAATCCTTTGATTTCATTATAGGGACTCCGGGGTTCATGTGCATTGTAGTACTGCTCATGTAATAAGTTGAACCAACCCTTATTATTGACATGTCGGGAACATCTGCATGGATTACAGGATTTATTGCTGTTTGTCCAATTGAGACTTTTGCGTTAAAAATTAATATTATACACAGAATAATGCTGGATAAGTTTATTGTTGTTTTCATAATCAGATTTCTTTTTTAGTTAATTGTTTCGTGTTTTTATTCTGATAACTGTTAATGACATAGCCGGAGCAGAATAATTGAATTTTTTATCAATATTGAAAACTGAAGTCTCAGGCTTTACATTCTGTTTGTTTTCAAATGTATTTTCTGCATCTGCACTCCCTTTTAATAAAGTCATTTCTGCAATAGGATTAAATTTCACAAAACGTGATAAATCAACTTTCATGTTTTTCCCTTCATTGCCGGCATTAACCATTTTAAGAATAATGTCTCCTGTTGAAGTGTCTACAACGCAGGAAGCTGCCAATGTTGAATCTTTTGTGTCTTTAGTTATTATCTTTTCGAAATACAGGTCGCCCTGATTATTCATGAACATTTTCTGTACAAAATAATTTGGTGTAGGGCATAAATTTACGTTGTCAAAAAAGATCATGTCAGTTTTCCATTGTGTGAAATTCTTTTTTGCTAAAAGTGGGGCATATGATGCCATATGAACAACGTCTCCATTTCTTTCCAAAGAAGTTAAAAATGCAGCTTCAGCTATGGCATTAATCATCTTATTTCCCCATGATGCATACTCTCCTAAATAGACCTTTGATCCTTTTCGGTCGTATGAGTCATAACGATAATTGTTGTTGAGAAACCATTTAGGGTCAGTATAATAATGCTCATCAATTATCGGAACATTAAGTTCTTTTGCCAGTTTCCATCCTTTCTCAAAATCTTCACCACTATGGAATGGTCCTGCAG
>JAGODU010000387.1 GCA_017998095.1 Prolixibacteraceae bacterium
GGACAGTTTCATCATCATGGATGATGACTTTTAAACCAGATTACCTCGCAACGGCTAATTTCTTTGGTAAAGAAATTGGTTTGGTTGATTTGGATATTGAACCTAAAGAATACCCGAATGGTGAAATCCTATGGTGTATTTCAGTGACATATTATAGACAAAATGCTGAGAAGTTTGGTGAATTGTTGCGGGAATTCGACAGAATATCTGTATTTGAGGCATCAAATACGGTCACCGAATCAACGACAAATGATGATGAGGAAGGATATTATGCCGACCTACCCTTTTAAGTTCAATGACTTTTAAAGCAGGTATATTATCATCCTAATTTTTTTCAAGGGGTACGCAATTCTTAATGATAACCGTACCCCTTTTCATTTCAGTAAATAGATTTTAGTACTGGATAGAAAATATGTCTTTTTTGTTTAGTATTTCAATCCGAAAATGACTACATTCGATTCTTCAAAACTTTAACTTTTCTTAAATCAATGCTTCTTAAAGAACTTCTGAAATCCAAAGGTCTGAAACAAAAGTGGCTTGCCAACAAAATTGGCGTCAGTGAGGTGACGGTTTCAAACTGGTGCTCAGGTAAAAGTGTGCCCCAAAAAGCACATTTACAGAAAATCAGCGAAATTCTTGAAGTTCCAGTAAAATCCATTATCAACATTTGATGAATATCGAATCGAAATACATATTGTCCTTTACTGCTGCTTCATTACGGTTGAATGAGATGGTGAAAGTCGCAAAGGCTGCCCAAGAGGATGACACAACTGACCTTTCAACCGTGAAAGAAAGTGGGGTTGTCTTTGGTTCGGTAAAGAACAGAACAACAGACAGAGAATTCCGTGAAATCCGAAAACGGTTGGAGAAACTAACCCATGTCCAAAAAAACATCCTGATTCACGGAGACCTGAACAGCCAGAAACAAATTGCATTTCTTGCCGTATGCAAGCATTATGCGTTCATCAGAGACTTTGCTATAGAGGTTATCCGTGATAAGGTGCTGGTGTTTGATTATCAGTTACACGAGTCAGACTATAATTCATTTATTAACAACAAAATATCATTGCATCCTGAACTCGAAAAATTTTCGGAATCCACACGAAAGAAAGCAAAACAGGTAATGTTCCGTATTCTGGAACAGGCTGGGATTATCAATAATGCCGTTGAAAAAACCATACAACCACAGATTCTTCAGCAGGATGTAATCAATGCACTTCTCAAAGAAGACCCTATGTGGCTTAAAATATTCATGATGTCCGACAGGGACATAAAACAACTAAGGCACTGAAATGGAAGATATTGTTAAAAAGTTCGAACATCTATATCAAGTCATCAGCAACCAAGAGTTCCTGCGAATGGAATCGTTAGGCGGTGAGATACCCTTCTTTATTGCAGCATTTGACCCGAAACAGCAAATAGAAGTTGACCGTGCAATTCGAAGCCTGAAAAATAAACTTGAAACCAACGGTATTCCAGTGCTGGAACTGAATTTATATGATATCGCTCTGGAACTTCTGAATGAGGAACTCGGTGAGGGTGAAATATTCGAACTTGAAAAGACCATGGATAAGAAAGAGTTCAAGGAAGCACTCCAATCCATTTTAGATATTAACGAAGTGCTGATTCCAAAAATCAAGGGTATGATTGATACCGCTTCTGCGAAAGTTTACTTCTTAACGGGTATTGGTCTGGTGTTCCCGTTTATTCGAAGTCATAATGTACTGAACAACCTTCAGAATGTTGCCAAGAAAGCACCTACTGTTGCTTTTTTTGCAGGGGATTACAACGGGTATTCACTGGAACTTTTCGGTCTGATGAAAGACGATAACTATTACCGTGCATTCAACATCGCTAACTATAAATTAAAGAAATGATTCTCAAAGATTTCTTCGTAAGAGACATTAACCGTACCATCGAGACGGTTATTAAAGCAGATGACCAAGAACATGTATTGGATGAAGTTGTGGAATATGTGGTCACCAATGAAGTATCAAAGAAGATTGGTGACTTTTTTTCTGCATATAATGACTACCGTGGGGCAAACGGGGTATGGATTTCTGGCTTTTTCGGTTCTGGTAAATCCCACCTGCTGAAGATTCTCTCCTATGTACTGGAGAACAAGGAGTTCAATGGGTACAGACTCGGTGAACTGTTTGCTGAAAAGATTGAGACCGATAAAATCCTCAAGGGTGATATTCAAAGTGCAACACGCATTCCATCGGAATCAATACTGTTCAATATCGACCAACAGGCGCAAATAACCAGTAAGCAGGAAGAAGATGCGCTCCTGAATGTCTTCTATAAAGTCTTTAATGACCATCTTGGGTATTTTGGTGCACAACGGCATGTGGCAGAGTTTGAACGATGGATTGATAACGAAGGAAAATACAAGGAGTTTCAGGAAGAATTTGAAGCGTTAACTGGTGAGTTCTGGTCGAATGCAAGGAGAAAATATTTTTCGCCAAAGGTTAAAGAAGGCATTGGTCAGGTTCTTTCAAAATTGTTGGGTGATGCTCCTGAAAAATATCACAATATTATCGATACAATACGCACAGATTCAAGTATATCGGTGGATGATTTTTGCATAAAGGTTAGCGAATACATTAAAACCAAACCAAAGGGGTTCAGGCTGAATTTCTTCGTTGATGAGGTGGGTCAGTTCATATCTGAAAACACTAAAC
>JAGODU010000388.1 GCA_017998095.1 Prolixibacteraceae bacterium
ACAGAGCATATTCAAGGCGCGGAGAGCTGATAGACTCTGGAAGTGATTCAGTTTTTGTGAAAGCGCCAAGAAACATGTTTGAAATCGAAAAGAAGCGAATGGCCCTAAGGAGCCTAGCTATACTTTTACCTCAATCCAAGAGGGCTAAAGTTATATTCATGGGGTAACAAATGAATTATATAATAAAATATGAGGCGCTAGACAGGAGATTTGAATTTGACAAATGGTATCTGATGTTTATGCGGACGCCATGGACAAGAAAATTTATGGCTGAAACATTAAAGGAGCGAAATAATACACCAATAAGCGAGGGAAACAAGTTTATAAATAGGATAGGACAACTAAAATGAAATACATCTGTGATATAGAATGTTTGAACAATACAACAAAATGTATAAAGGGGGGAAGAATTGGCACATGTAGGGAATTTCTTGAACGCAAATATAGTGAGATTTATAAATAGAAAATAAACATTATCCCGGTGGCGGAATGGCAGACGCGACAGACTTAAAATCTGTTCCTTTTAAGGGTATGGGTTCAAGTCCCATCCGGGATACCAAACAATAAGGTCAAACATGAAAAAGATAACAATCGAGATTGAAACAGTAAACGCCGCGTTTGAAGATTGCGCAGAAGGACTTAATGAAACTACCTGCATAATGGGCGACATTACGGATAAAATGATACAAGGGCTGTATTCTAAAGGTATCTATAATATTATGGATAGTAATGGGAACAAATGCGGAAAGATAACCATAGAATAGGAAACAATATGAAACCAGCGTATGAACACATAATCAAGATGCAGGAGATAAGGGAAAACAAAGATAAAAGGAATAAAAGAATTCTGGATTGCTTGATTGCGGCGGTTATCGGCACTGCATTCGGTATGATGGTTGGATACTTAATTTAAAGGAGAAGTAAAATGTATAACTCGACTAAAAAAACAGCAATGAGGGTTTCTGTTCAGCAGAGAGGTAACGTTACTATTGAGGTAATGAACGGCAAAACACAGTATTTTATCGGTGGGAAGCGAATACCGGGCTTTCTGGTTCCGAGGTTTCAGCAGTTTTTGAGAGACAAGGGATGTTAACCGCTCTTGACAATCCAGCATTCTAGACTATAATTATAACAGAAGATTAAAACAAGGAAAATTCGAATGTTCAAAATGTGCAATTCATGCGATGGCGCATATTCTTCGTTGGATGTGCGCTTTACAAAGAGCTGTGATAATGCCTGTCCATTTTGCATAGAACGAATGACGGGCATTAGCGATACAGGTATGGCAAGCGTATCGGAAATGATACAGGCAACCTATGATACTGGCATCAAAAATGTTTTGATTCTAGGCGGCGAACCGATGCTTTATCCGGAGCGCCTATTAGGTTATATATTGGGAATCCGTCATTTTGTTGATACGATATATATTACTACATCTATTCCTTTTGCAATGAAAGAACACTCCGAAGTGATAAAATGTATACTAAATAACATAGACGGGCTTAATGTATCGATACAGTCCACCGATTGGAGAACTAATAATAAGCTGATGAACGCTTCTTCCGACCATAATAGGCTGGAGATTTTGAGGGAACTCAATAAAGACTATGCGGACAAAATACGGGTTAACCTGAATCTCACAAAAGATGGTATAGGTACAATCGGTAAACTGACTGTAGCTCTGGAGTATCTTGAATCTATCGGATGTAAACATGTAAAGCTAAATGAATTGCAGGGAGCCGACAGCCAATATGTATCCTATGAGGATATGGTTAAGGGCATATTTTTAAAACTTAAAAGCCCCTATGCACACGGTTGCCAGACTCGTTTGAAACTGCCCTTTTTTGATATGGAAATAATTTTAAAGCGCAGTTGCTTTGTTGTTTCCAAGCAGAAGAAAGCCGGGGCTATGGATTTACTGAAAGCTTTATATAAAAAGTTCTTTCACAGGAGAAAAAACAAGTTTGCCGTGCTGTATGAAAACGCTAAAATAGAAAGGAGGTGGCTATGTTCACAAAATTAGTAAGATGGGTTGTCGGTAAATCCGCATCAGGCTGCCATCATAGCTGTCATTAAAACACTAAGCCCCCTGCAAAACGGGGGGCTTCTGAACTGAACATAATAAATAAGAATCAAATAAACTTTAAGGATAAAAACTAAAATGACAAACAAGTACACTTTTGAGATTAACGTATCTAAGCCGGATAAATATGGCAACTGCTATGCGTATTTCACGGCAACAAATAACGAGAATGGGAAGAGCGTAAGCTATCAGACAGGGCACACGGTTAACGGTAATAACGAGCAGATTCTTGCAAGGGCGGTCGGCAATTGCAACGTTGTTATGCGCGATAAAATTATGATACGCAAATTCAACCATGCAAGTAAGCCCTTGAAATTTATGGACATATCGTCTGACTTGACAAAAAATGCCGAAACGATTAAGGAGGAGCTGGAATAACATGCACAAGCTAAACATTACTTTAACAGACGATGAATACGATAGCCTTCTTGCTCTGAATAGCTGGACTGTTGTTTGTTCTAAAAATAAAAAAGAGAAGGCAATGGCGGCGTTAACAAAAAAGCTGATTGATGCCTGTGAGGGAAAAGATGAGCCGATTCATAACTTAACTGGACTGCATGTAAAGGATGGGGGGGAACAAATAGGATGAATATAATCCA
>JAGODU010000118.1 GCA_017998095.1 Prolixibacteraceae bacterium
AGTTTTACATGTCTTAATTTGTATTCTTCAACTAATCGGGGTACAATAATATGTAATATTTCATGCTCATCTTCTACATAAGCACCTTTCCTCTTCCAGATAACGCTTTCAATATATTTGTCAAAAAGCAATCCGCTGACTAAACTATTAATTTCCCTGTCAGCATGAGAAGTAAAATATTTCTCAGGGTTGAAAAATTCTTCTTTATAATGTTTCTTAAATTGTTCTAAAATATTTTTTATTACCTCATCTTTTGAAATAAGATTGTCCTTTTCAATCTCTGAAATAATAAAATCACCAACTTTAATTATTTCGATCTCATTATTATCAGGATTTTCTATTGAAAACAAATCAAAATCGAAGTACCTTATAAGAACTCTCAATAAGGCTTTCTCTTCTGTTTCACATGGATTTTTAGCAGCATTCTCTATAGGTGCTTGCCTTGGTGCTGAAGATTTTTTAATGAACTCCCTTCTTTCTTTTTCAATTTCTTCTCCTGAAAGTTTATATTTAATCTTCCTGACCTCTGAATAAAGTATATCTTCGGATACATCAAGCATCTTACTGCATTCTTTAATATAAACAGACCTGGTAATAGCATCAGGAATTACCGAAATGGAATTGACAATATCACTAATTAAGCGAGCTCTGGCCACAGGGTCGTTAGCAGTATCCCTAAGCAATAATTGTGTCTTAAATCTAATGAAATCGGTCTCATTCTTTAAAATATAATCAATCAAAGATGAAGAATTCATTGAACGTGCAAAAGAATCGGGGTCCTCTCCATCTGGCAGAGGTACAACTTTTACATTTATACCTTCTTCAATGACCATATCAATACCTCTTAATGAAGCTTTAATACCCGCTGGATCACCATCATAAATTATTGTAATATTTGAAGTGAACCTTCTGATCATTCTAATCTGGTCAGTTGTTAAAGAGGTTCCGGAAGAGGCAACCACATTTTCAATACCCGCCTGATGAAAAGAAATAACATCGGTATACCCCTCTACGAGATAACATTTATCTGATCTTGAGATACTATTCTTTGCAAAGTAAATCCCATACAACACTTTGCTTTTATGATATATTTCAGACTCCGGAGAATTAAGATACTTTGCTACTTTTGGATCTGTCTTTAAAACTCTTCCTCCAAAAGCTATTACCCTGCCGGCCAGATTATGAAAAGGGAAGATTACCCTGCCGGCAAACCTATCCCGCATCCAATCATCTTTTCTGACAGTCAGACCGGTTTCTTCAAGAAACTCCATTTTATAGCCCTGTCTTAAAGCCGTCTTCGTAAACAAATCTTTTTGATCAGGACAATATCCCAGTTGAAATTTCTTAATTATGTCATCCCGAATACCTCTTTCTCTGAAATAACTTAATCCAACAATCCTGCCCTCATTTTCATTATGCAAATAGCCAGTAAAAAATTCACAAGCATAATTTGAAACAATCATTAAACTTTCATGTTTGTTTCGAAGTGCTATACTTTCTGCTGACTCCTCTTCTTCGACAACTTCAATGTGATATTTACGGGCTAGATATTTAAGCGCTTCGAAATATGATAAATGTTCATGCTCCATTATGAAGTTTACCGAACTCCCCCCTTTCCCGCATCCAAAGCATTTATATATCTGTTTGCCGGGTGAAACTGTAAATGAAGGTGTCTTTTCGTTATGAAACGGACAGTTTCCTAAATAGTTGACTCCCCTTTTCTTTAGAGAAACAAAATCTTGTACTACTTCAACAATGTCAGCAGCATCAATTATTTTGTTTATCGTTCCCTGGTCAATCATGAAACAAATGTAGGAATTAAAAGGAATTATTTTAAATACACAGCATTCAAAAAAAAAGGAGAGTATTAACTCTCCTTTTGTGGTGCCACCAGGAATCGAACCGGGGACACACGGATTTTCAGTCCGTTGCTCTACCTACTGAGCTATGGCACCATCCTTTATTTTGTGGCGTCAAAAGTAAACCATTTTTCCGAAATACCAAATATTAATTCATCCGATAATTATTTTTTTTAAATTCGTTTTAATTCACTTTTACCTTGCTAATTTAATTTTTTTTATAAATTTGCACCCGTCTTTGAGAAAAGCATTGTCCTATGGTGTAATTGGCAACACGTCTGATTTTGGTTCAGAAGAGTCTAAGTTCGAGCCTTAGTAGGACAACTATTAAAATAAGTTCTATATTTGATTTAATAAATTCTAATATTGTCCTGTAGTGTAATTGGCAACACGTCTGACTCTGGATCAGAAGAGTAAAGGTTCGAGCCCTTTCAGGACAACTTCTTTTTTTAATCTGATAAAGCCCCTTTTATTAAAGTTACATCCATCAAATACCCGGTACAAATTCCTTTGATTTTTATTTTGTCTCCTGCTTTCCCTATTTCATCTTCTTTAATTTCCTCTTTGCTAATAGAACAGCTTACACCTGAAAATGAATCCGGATCTTTTAATATTATGACATAGCTTTCCTCATCAGAACTTATCTCAGCAATCACACCTTCAACTTCCACAATCTTATCTACATACTTTGTACTTGCACTTTGCTCATCACTTTCAAATTCATTAACAATTTCTGAACAAAGCACCTTAAAATCAGGTTTCTTTCCCGCAACACTGTTATCGCTCTTGCGAAATACGTATAAGCTAACTATAGCTGCAACTATTAATCCAATAACAGATAATGCTATTATGTATTTCCAGCCTTTTTTCATTTCTTAATTATTTTGAAGTGGTTTATAATCCAACTCTACTGAAACATCAACAATCTTTGCAACTCTGTCTTCAACAACTGCAGGCACTTTAATTCCGTAATCATTAATAGATACTTTAAAATTACATTTCCCTGTAGCTCCCCCTTCTTTGATATCTACAACTGCCGGAACTGTTATTGTTTTTGTTATTCCATGAATTGTTATATCCCCGGCAACCTGAATATTTATAGTACCCTTTTTTGAAATGTCTATCTTATCGTAATCAACTATCTTACCCTTAAAATTTGCCTTTGGATGTAGATGTGATTCCATATATGTCTCATTGAAATGTTCGGCTGCTGTAGCCAACGTAAACTCAAATCCTTTAATCAACATGGCGCATACTATTTCTCCTGACTTGACATCAAAAAAACTAATAACCTGTTTATTTGTTCCATCTATATCTATCACATCAGTATGCGACATGAAATAGGCTTTACCTGTCTTGGTATAATATTTTTCCTGTGAAAAACTATTTATAGTTATCAAACAGAAAATAATGAATAATATTTTTTTCATCTTGTTGTTTCCTTTTTTAAATGCAATTATTGTGCCTTCTTTCCCCCAATCGTAAACACCTGCGAAATGTTGAATCCAAGCCTTACATCTCCCTTGAAAATATTCCCGGTTGTCTCTCCTATCATGGAATGTTCAATCATACTTTGACAATTAGTCAACATGATTTGAAAAACATGTCCTGATACCTGAATATCAACTCCTAAACTTATAGGATTATAATATTCCTTCTCTCCCACAGGAAGATTTTTATTGCCATTTACATAGTAATATTCAGCATTTACAGAAAATGTATTTGTTATTTTATATCTCCCACCTATTCCTAATGCCCATAAATCATTTTTATGATTGCTGTTTAATACCATATTGCGATGTATATATGTTGGCATCAACTGCAATGACAGCTTCGGCGAAAACATTCTTCCTATGAGTAATTGATGAGTATAATTTAACCTCCCTGCAAAATTATTATTCCTGGCTTCATCTCCCTTATAATCATATCCGTCAATACCTAATGTTGAAACCCACACTAAAGATACCGGCATATTCTTCACACCTTTACTTTGCTGTAAGATTGAATATTTTATATATGAATTATAAAAGGCATCATTCTGCCTGCCTATTCCGGCCATCAATTTGTCAGTAAATCCATATTCAAGACTTATATATGAATACGAACCATCAATACCCCAGAATCTGTTATATCCGGTGTTAATATTGTCGAAACGATGATGAACCCTGAAATCAAGCCCCCCTTTGGGCATCATTTGAACCGAATGTCCATTCAATATTCTGGTCGAATAGAATGTACCCATAGCGTACTCTGTAGTATTAGATAATTCAGCATCCAACAAAGCATCGAGATCGTCTTGCGCTCTTAAAATTATTGCAGATAAAGCAAATATTGCTATTAATATATATTGTTTCATTATGTCTGGTCTGGTTAATTATTTTAATGATTTTATTTCTTCTTCACTGAGTGCCTTACTGAACACTTTTAAATCGTCTATGCTCCCTTTAAAATAGTTGTATGGTTCTGCTGAACTTTTCCCTATTACCAGGCTGCCGTTCTTGAAATCAATTGAGTTTTCAACACTCTCGAATGCCATTTCTCCATATGATTTGTTGCTGAACCTGACAGATGATTTACCTCCTGTAATCTGAAGGCATACAAAATTCCATTCCGCCCATGTGTCAATTATCATCTCTTCCTTATCAAACTTTTTCCTCTCTTTGCCGGAAGTCAAAGCCACAAATGTCTGCCCTGTGATACCATCAACTTCAAACTTTACAGCTCCTTTACCAAAGTCAACCATCGTAGGAGTCATATTTACTGCCGACAGATCTTTCAACTGCTTCGAACTTTTAAAATGAAAACAAATACTCACTGTATCATAAATACCGGTAAAAAAGCTAAGTGAACTGCTGCCATCAAGAATTAAAGATCCTTTAGACCCTCCTGTATATCCCGAAGAATTAAAACCCGGAGTTCCCTCAAAATCTACTTTCAAATTGTTTAGCGATGAATCAGCTAAATTATTTTCAAATAAAAAATTGGCAACTAATGAATTGTCATAACTAATTCCTGTAGTATCCCCTTGATTACCTTTATTATAAAATGATTCCTCATTTTCATAAGTACAGGAACTTAATATCAGAATCAATAAAAAGGTTAAATAAAAGATTGTTTTCATAGCATATTTAATTAAAGTCCTAAAAATAAAAAAACATATTAAACTCAAGCTATTTAAGAGCATTAAAAATAAAAAAGGGGCTAAAAATTTTGCCCCTTAATATTTTTTCATTTAAAATTTTTAAAAAATTAGCAACCTTCAGATTTTTAAAAATAGAATATACTCCTCGAACCTCTCTTTGATTGGAATTTACCCCTCTTGACAACCTTAATGATTGACCTGCGGTTGATTGCATGTTCCTGTTCAGAACATTCTTCACCATCTTCACAATGATTAAGCAATTGCGTCTCCCCAAATCCTGAATATTCTATGGTTAATTTATCTATACCCTTACTTACAAAGTAATTGTATGCAGAAGTTGCTCTCAACTTAGATAATTTAAGGTTGTACTCATCACTACCTTTTGAATCAGTGTGAGATTCTATTCTTAATTCAAGTCCGGGATTTTGCTTGAGCATTTCGGTTACCCTATTCAATATTACTGCAGCTTCAGGTGTAATTTTGTCACTGTCATATCCATAATTTATATGCTCTATTTGTATAATCTGAAGTTCATCTCCATCTATCATTTCCATACTCAACGGTTCAAATTGCTGAGGCTCCTCAAGAGCATCGAAACTCATTTCGATGAAGATTTCAACTTCTATCCTTTCATTCGGAAGCTTATTATACGTAGAAACATCTTTTTCTGCAGGCATATAACTTTCCTTCGATACAGCTATCCTGTAATTTCTTTGTTTGAAAGCACTGAAAATAAATTCTCCGTCTTCCTTGGAATATGTCACTTCAACAGTATCCTGATTTTCATCAAGCAAAGCAACCTTAGCTCCTGCAATTTCATAAGTATTTATCCTGTCACGAATAACGCCTCTGATCTGTACAGGTATATACAATATTTTTACCTTATAAATGTCATCATAACCCTTTCCGCCATTTCTGTCGGATGAGAAATACCCGTTGAATCCTGTTTCATCAAGCCAAAGACCAAAATCATCTTTAGAACTGTTAACAGGATAACCCATATTATCACCTTTCCTGAAAACACCCCTGTCGGGCAAAGCCATGTAGATATCAAGACCACCCATACCGCCCATACCGTTCGATGAAAAATATAATACTCCATCATCAGCAATAAACGGGAATAATTCTTCTCCTTCTGTATTTATTTCTTCAAGATTAATAGGTGCACCCCAAATACCATTCTCTTTTCTGCACCAGTATATATCATTTCCTCCTTTACCTCCCGGCATATCAGAAGCAAAATATAAAAGATCACCGGTCTTGTCAATCGATGGGTGCCTCAAATTATATTGCTTGTTA
The DNA here is from genome assembly GCA_017998095.1 of Prolixibacteraceae bacterium. The sequence goes on from JAGODU010000118.1 coordinate 6,301, forward strand.
TTGTATTTGAAATCTCCTTTTAAATGCCATTCATTATTTTCAAAATCAGCATAATAAATCTGAAGATTATTTTCTTCGTTCTTTAAACTTGTACTTTTTGACCCCCTGTTACTGTTGAAATACATCCTCTTCCCTTTTACATCAAAAGTTGCAGGTCCATCGTGATAAGGTGTCATCAGGTTTTTTGCATATATTGCCGACTCTGAATAGTTGCCGTATTCATCAATGTTTGAGTAATATAAATCAAGGAAAGGCAGATTATCCCATACATACTTCGGATCCCTGTTGTTTTCAGGATCCCCTGTCGAAACAAATATAACCTTGTTGTCATATACAACAGGACCCCAGTCTGAACCGGGTGTGTTAAAAGGTACTGATTCTACTTCATAACGCGTTGAATCCTGTAATAAGAAAGTAATATAATCAAGTAATGATTGCTCTAAATTTACCCTGCCGTCTTCCGGTCTTAATACTGAATATTCTTTAAGTGCCTCCTCAGATTCTGTGTACTTTCCATTACTTTTTAATGCCATGGCAAAGTGAAAAATATCTTCAGGCGTTTGTTCATTCATATCCATCAATACCTTAAGCCACTTCTCTACATCTTCTGTTCTTCCTGTGTTCCTGTAACAATCAGCTAACCGGCGTACAACATAAGCATTATTCTTATCTTTTTCATAAGCATACGTATATAGATCAATGGCTTCATTCCATGAGAAATCAGAAAATGCCTGATCAGCCAGCTTAATCGTAATCTTTAATTGTCCAAACGATAGGTTTGCAATTAAAAGCAGTGTTATTACCAGCCCTGAAATTATTTTAACCTTTTTCCACATATTCTTCTCATAATTAGAAATACCTCGGCGATCTTACCCTCCCACGACCAAAGCTAAAGTCAAAGTTAAGGAATATTTCATGAGTTCCTGTATTATAAGGACCTAAATCATTCGTCGTCAAATCGTATGCATATCCAACCTTTAACTGCTTTGTCGCCTGTATCTGCGCCATCAAACCAATAGAATTTCCTATTCTGTAAGTTACCCCTAACCATAACCGGTCGTAAAATACACCCTGTGCCGTTATATCTGCCGACATAGGAGCATTTGGAGTAAACCTCACCATGAAATAGGGTTTAAATTTAATAATTCTTGTAATATCAAAAACATAACCACCCATAAAAAATGCATGTATCTGTTCCTTTGTTACAACTCCGGTCTCAATATCATCATTCCTTATCTTATTTGAAATAAGTTTCGGAATTGAGAATCCAAGATAGTAATTTGGCGTTGAATAATAAACACCTACACCCGCATTTGGTAAAAATTTATATCCCAAATCTTTTTGAAATGCGGGATCATTGGGATCTGTATGCCCAAGGTCTATTTCTGTAAGTGCTACACTGTAGAAACTTACCCCTGCCTTTAAACCAAATGCCAGATATCTGTCATTCGAGAAAATCAATGAATATGAATAATCTGCAAATATCCCCAGATTGTTTACCTTGTATATCTTATCATTGACTATCGTTCCCCCTAATCCCATCTCATTGGTTATCGGTGAATGAACAAAAAATGTCTGCGTCCTCGGATTTTCAGGCCAGGTAGTATATTGCTCCCTTACTATTGCTGCAGCACTTGTTACCCCTTTTGCTCCTGCATATGCCGGATTTATTGACAACAACTGATTCATATACTGTGTATATAATGGATCCTGCTGTGCAAAGGAATCTACTCCTGCTACAATGAGAATGATTATTAATATGTATTTTATTTTATTCAAATCTTTTTTATTCCTTATTCTGTTGCTATATAAATATTTCCCTTAACAGGATTCTTTTCTTTTGGTATTCTCTCATCATCACCCAAATCAAGTAAAAACATGTATGCACCACCGGGCACTACCCCGCGGCCAATTCTTACTCCCTTATTGGCAACTCCGTTCCAAGGCTCATCATTTGAGTATTTTTCTTTCTTGTATACTACGTTACCCCATCTGTTGAATATGGTAAATACATTGTATTCATACTTTTCAATGTTTTCTATTATAAGAAAATCATTTATACCATCACCATTAGGAGAAAATCCTCCGGGCACTATTGGCGGCCTTTCAAGCACTTTTATAATCACTATAGCTTCATCCGGATTTGAATATTTTGTTGAAACGATATATGTAAAAGTATCAACACCAACAAAATACGGGTCAGGTGTGTAAACTATATACGCATATACACTGTCACCGACTTGCTGAACTACTTCACTTATTGTTCCATGTGAAGGCTGCTGGATTACAATGAACATTTCAAAGTCATACTCATCATCAGGATCAATTATATCATTGGCCAAAACAGGTATTTTTATCGCTTCCTGCTGAGGAGTTACTGCATTATCATCTATTGCTATAAACGGATCTATCGGATATATCACATTTACCCTGTCTGTTACCGGACAACCATAAATATCTCTTACTTCAAGATAATATTCTCCGGTCTTTCCAATTCTCACTGAATCACTCTTTCCATCAATTACCTGATTTTTATCCAAATCATAATGATACCATGTGTATTGCAAAGGTCCGACACCATTACTCATGCTTCCGTCAAGCCAAACTGAATCCTTCCCTGTTGGTTCTATATCCCGGCCTGCGTCAGCTACTGCCTTCTCTGCAACTTCAACCCAGACTTCTGCAGTATCACTGTCAAAATATCCCATATAACTGCTCGTCACTACCAATGTGAACTTTTGAACTTCTTCTGCATCAAGATTTATATTTGATTTTACCTTTTCAGGACTTTCAACCTTGTTGGCAGGAGTCCACTTATATGTCAGGGTGCTCATACCCAAACTCTTTGATGCATTAAGTATATATCCGTTTTCCTGTGTCTTGTAACATGACCCGATTGTCGTATCATTTCCTGCATATGCTATCACTCTCTGATATACATCAACTATAAATGTTGAATCATTGTTTTCAGGCTTCGTCTCATGCATATCATGGTCTACCCATCCGGTATTAGGCAGCTTACCTGAATATACATCCGGCAACATACCTCTTACCAACAACTGAATATCATCGTATAACATCATCTGCGAAATGTAAAACGAACCCTTCCACGCTTCCCATGTCACTCCATCATCCAATGAAAACTGAGGTTTCGACAATCCTGAATATAATGTGTCGGTTATTACAATGTCGTTTGCCAAAGTCGAACCTAAGATGTTTATATCCAACTTATAAACAAGCGTGTCGCCCGATAATATATTTGCAGGTCCGCTCTTTACTATTTCAACATCTGTATAATACCTGTCTTCCGATAATGATGTGATGTATACCGTTGCTGAAGAGCTATACATTTCTGCAGTCCCTACTTCATATATCTTATATGTAAAATAATCTGTCCCTTCAAACCCAAGGTTCGGTGTGTACTCAAAACTACCATCCGCCCTTAAGAATAATGACCCGTTTTGCGGCAGACTGTAACCTGTCATATCAAGCGATATTGCATTGCCATCTGCATCATAGTCATTGGCCAAAATATTCCCCTTAATTGCTTTTTCAACGGCATAAAATGCATCATCTACTGCTATAGGCTTATGATTTTCCTGCGATAATTTGAATATATTTATAAATACATACGCTGTATCACAAAGCGATGGTTTTCCAAAGTCACAAATTCTATACTGAAACGAATCTATTCCTTCTTCTCCCGTATATGGAATATATGTCATCGTCCCGTCGGCCAGCAAGCTTACTTTTCCTTTCTTTGGAACACTCATTGGTGCTGTATTCAATGTAATCAACCCGCCATCATAATCAAAGTCATTCAACATCAGATTGTTTACCAATGTGTCGTTCTTGTTGATGAAGTAATAATCAGCATTGGCAACAGGCTGACTGTTAACCCGGCTGACATCAATGACTTTTATAAATACCTTTGCTTCCCTGCATAAATCAGGATTGTTATCATCACATATCCTGTAAGTAAACTGATCATCTCCAATGTAATTCTTGTCGGGTTTATATATGAAATTACCATTGTCAGATATATATACGTTATTAGCACTCGGCCCGTTTATTCCCGGAGGCGCAGGCAATAAATCTCCATGGGCGGGCATCATCGTTACTCCCGTAAAATACAATGAATCACCATCCGGATCGTAATCATTAGTCATTAAATTGGCCATGACTGTATCGTTGATAACAACAACGAGAATGTCGTTCACAGCATAAAGCTGATTTTCCCTTACAGTCAGGGTATCCATATCGGAACAACCATGCTTGTCAGTAATAATCAACATGTGAATACCTGCCCCGTTTACTACAGGATGCAACTTGTCATTGCCCTTATATTCTTTAATCGGCATTCCATCGAGTGTAAACCATTCAAATTCAGAACCATCAGCAAAGGTGCTATTGCTTGCATCTATCTCTAATGGTATTCCTTCGTTATATTTTCGGTATGGAGGTCCTACATCTGCTACTACTTCAGGTGAAATATTGACCTTCACAGATGCCACTGATATTCTTTCTCCCGATGTAACCATCAGGGTAAATGTCATGGTCGTATCTCCTTTTACAGGAGTAAATGATGTTATTGAATCGTTCGGCGATTTTACCCAGGCTGAAGGCACCCATTGATAATAATCAATCGGATTGATGCTTAAACTCTTTGCTGCACTCAACACCGACGCCACATCACAAAATCCTATCGTCTGGTCAAATTTGTTTTTATCTCCTCCCCACCTTTCTATCAACTCGGCCTTAGCCAGCAAATCACTGACTACTATTACCCTTGCCGTATCTACATTCCTGTTATACGGGTCTCCCCAATCGTAACTATCGTCGAAAACGCCTGAAGCTACTGTTGCTGCATTATATACAATATCAGGTGCATCATTGGTGAGTTTTCCCCTTATTTGAACTTTAATACTGTCGCCGGGATCCAAATTGCCCACTGTGTATGCCCCTGTCCAAACCTGGTTAGTTATCCAGTTGTTTGTTGAATATTTCCAGTCTGTTATATAGCGCGATAATGTATCTGTCACTGTTACACCTGTTGCCCTCACTACTCCCCTGTTGATAATGGTCAGCATGAATCTTACTCCTTCCGGTTCACCAATCTTTGCTTCTCTGTTGATTACATCCTTCCTGATATTAAGGTTTGCAATGTTTATATCATTATTAACCGTTATCCTTACGTATCCCTTTGAACATCGTGGTGGTTCTGCACTGTTACACAATTCGTATGTAAAATCATCAATGCCTGAGAATCCTGTCTTTGGAGTGTACACAAAACTACCATCCGCCTGTATTACTACTTTCCCTCCGTTCTTAGTGGTTTTATTATCAGGAGTGACAGTTAGGGTAAATAAATTATTCGGATCAAAGTCATTATCAAGTACGTTCTCCCCCGTCAATGGTGTGTTTATCCTGGTACTGTAATAATCAGGTATTGCAAACGGTAAATAATAAAATCTGTATACTACCACTGTATCTACACTTATACACTTTGCCGCATCGGTTACTGTTAATGTATATGTTCCAAGTGAATCTGCACTTGCTATCCTTCCTATGTTCGTTCCTTCTATTATGTGACCATCTTTTGTTTGCCACAGATACTCAAGCCCGCTGGTTGGTGTTGTCAACCTTCCGTCAAGGGCTACATTTCCATCTATCATGAGGAACTTATCTGCCCCTGCATTTGCAAGCGGAGGTGGCAAAACTGTTACTGTCATAGTATCTGTATCTTCAATACCATCATCATCGGTTACCGTCAATACATATTTCGTTGTCTCACCTGCCCTGAACTCAGGGG
>JAGODU010000119.1 GCA_017998095.1 Prolixibacteraceae bacterium
CTGTGGGTTGCCATTCCTTTAGGATCGTCCGCAGTAACTTTACCACTGTTTACAGTAAGCCAGTATTTATTTTGGATAAAATGTATTTCAGGAGCCCAGAAGCGACCGTTATAAGGGCAATCGGCCGGTAGTTTTGATGCATCTATTAACCATGAATGTTGTTTGCAATTTATACAATCATCTGACACCAGAAGCCGGACACCCGGGTTAGGTCCTGTCCAAACAGGATTTGATGTTCCGGTACAATACCATTTGTCACCAACTTTGATAATACAATGGTCTCGCATTGAAATTGAAGTATCCCGGGTGATTGGGTTTGTATACTTAAAAATATTATTTTGAGCAAAACAAGTTACCGCGTTAAAAACCGGGATTAAGAATAGTATTATTAAGCTTTTTCTCATAGCAGAAAAAAATAATTACTTTAATTTAAAATATTCATTAGGGATAATATAGAAATTTAATTTTTTAATAGCAAAGAAAAGAGAAAACCCGAATGGTAATCTCTTTTCTTAAAAATGTTTAAAACAAAAAATATTCTCTTTTTCTAACCTAAACTATGAACACGGATTTTGAAATTACCCGGGTGTTTAATCACCCGGGATTTCATCAATCTATGAAAAATCAATATCCGGATTTTGCGGATAAAAGTCTGAAATTTTACTAATTATAACCGGGATTCTGATATGCTGCTTTTTCATCATCAGTCATTTCCAAACCAAGTATTTGTCCTTTTGGAATAGGGCGCAAATACATAAATGGTTTAATATCTCTGGTCACTACTGCAGGGGTATGATCTCCGACATTAGGACCGCAAATAGAATATTTAGCTGCATAATCAGCCCATTTTTGAGTGCGTATTAAATCGTACCAGCGATATCCTTCACCATAATATTCACGTGAGCGTTCTGCAAGGATATAATCAATAGTTATATCAGCAGGAGTAGCTGCTACCATAACTGCGCTATTGTCAGCGTCTTTAGCAACGTTTCCATTATTGTCCCAATGCCAGACACCTGCGCGGGCACGTATTACATTGATAAGTTCCCTTGCACTTTTACCTGCTGTTGTAACTGCACCTTTAACAGCAGCTTCAGCAGCAATAAAATACAATTCTGAAAATTTAGCCACGTTATATGGACGAGTACTTCCTGCGTTTGGAGAACCAAGTCCTGTACCGTTATCTGTACGATAAGTTCCTATCTTCCACAGGCCGGGGTATATACGTCTGCTAATGCCACTTGGTGATACAACATAATCAGCACGACCCGGAAGAACTCCTATTTTAATACTGCTGTTATATGGTTTGTCTGAATAATCAATAGCAACCGAAGGCTCTTCATTTAAGAAAGTAAGAATAGCATCGCCATTATATACTTTCATGTTATTAGCATTATAAAGGAATTCATTAGTAACACCACCTTTTTTCCAATTGCCGCGATAAACTGTTGTGAAAGTACCATCATATCTTGAGTCATTTGTTTTATCTGCGAATGTATTAGTAATGACCTCAATAGTAGGGCACATACGAGTCCATGGACGTCCAAGATGTTGTTCTGCTTCCCTTTGTACTGAAGAAACAAGTGTTGCTGCTTCATTCCAATCAGTTTTTGAGCTTGTAATAGAGGTATAATTCCATTGCATCATCCATCCTGCAAAATTATCTGGTGCGCCACCGCTACCATAAGTTAAGCTACCACCATTATAAAGTTCACTTGCCTGAGTATGATCAGCATAGAGTACTATTTCACTATTGCGGTCGTTTTTACCCACATTGACATCATAGAATGTTGGTTGCAAACTGAATGATCCGGGATTATCAATTGCAAAAACAGCCATATCATAAGCTGCCTGATAATACCATTTAGCATCATGGCCATTAGGATCTACTCTGCTGACTTCAGGGTAAGTAGGAATATTGTTAGGATTTTCAAGCCACCATGCATAAGTCAGATATGATTTTGCCAGATATAAACGGGCTGCAGTTTTAGTAAGTCCACCAGTAACGCGACCTTTCTCCGGAAGGTTTTCGATTGCATTTAATAAATCGGGGAATATTACCTTAGTATAAACTTCAGACACCGGTTTTCTTACTGATACCCTTGAAGTAGTAGTATTGAATTTTAATTCTCCTGCCCCAAGGTCCAGAGGCACACCCCCGAAGGTCTGAACGAGGTTGAAGTAATCGAAAGCACGAAAGAATCTTGCTTCGGCGATAAGGTCGTTTGTTATTCCTTCAACTTCAGGTCCAAATTCTATAACACCATTAGCTGTGTTAATGTTTGTAAAAGATTCTCCCCAAATAACATCAGAACGACTGCTTGATGCGTCAAGTGATCCTACACCTGAAAGGTCGTGATCTTTAAAGTTATTATCTGCACTCTGTGCATATGTAGCTTCGTCAGTACCTGTCTGGCAATGACTATAAAAATAAGCTTGACCATAAATGTATCTTAAGTGAGAATAAAATGATGTAACTGCACCATTAATACCATTTTTGGTTTTGAAGTAATCCGGAGTATAAATATTTCGTGGCTGTTCTTCCAGAATATCTGAGCAAGCCACCAGAAACAGCGCAATTAGTGCTGTTCCAATAACAGATTTAATATGTGTACGTTTCATTATAGACTAATTTTTAGAATGTCAAATTAATACCAAACAAGTAGTTACGAGTTGAAGGATTGTTAGTTCCAATTGTAAGAAGTCTCCTGAGATTATAACTATATGAAACTGCGGCATTCTCATTTCCATAAGAGTTTGTTTCAGGATCCATTCCTGATTCTGTATGATAAGGCGAGAACATAACAAGAGGATTTTGAAGTGAGAAATAAATTCTCAAATCCTGGATGCCTGCTTTTTTCATAAGTTTTCTGTCGAAATTATATCCAAGCGTAATAGCTTTAATTTTCAGGTAAGAAGCGTCGAAATATCCAAGTGTACTGCCATATTTTGGATTATCACTTGATTGAACGCCACCTGGTTTTGGATATTTTGCATCAGTATTTTCAGGTGTCCAGTAATCAACTTTTACGTTGTTATTTGCTCTGGCGTTCAAATTATTGAGGTAACTGCCTGATCCATATAAAGTACTGTTAAGGATGCCACCTGATTTGAATGTGCCGATAATGTTAAGGTCGATACCTTTATATGCAACGCGGGTATTGAAACCACCTTGAAAGTTTGGTTCAATGTCAATGATTTGTCTGTCACTTGCATCTATTTTACGTGAAGGAGTTCCATCTTCTTTATATTCACCTGTATATTTTACTTTTATCATACCAACATTACCTCCCGGTTCAAGAACATCAAGATAAGGGTCACCTTCTTGCCATAAACCTATTCTTTCATAATCATATATTACATCGATAGGAGAACCAACAAACCACCAGTTGTTTTCATCCTTTAACTGACCTGATGCAAGTGAAATCAGTTCGTTATGGTTAGTGTACAGGTTAACACCTGCTTCCCATGTCCAATCGTCAACATTATCAATAATGACTCCATTAAGTGTAAGTTCTAAACCCTTATTCTGAGTTTCTCCAATATTGGCCATGTAACTGCTAACTCCAGATGAACCGGGCATACTTAGACTTAAGAGTACGTCGCTTGTATTCTGTACGTAATATTCAACTGTACCTGTTAATCGGTTGTTGAATAAACCAAAATCGAGGCCAAGATTATAAGTAGTAGAAAACTCCCAACCAAGATTAGGGTTTGGAAGTTCAGAAACATAGTAACCGGTAGAATATGCTGTACCAAAGTTATATGGTCTTGTATTCAATAATCCCAAAGTTTTATAAGGGTCAACTGATTGATTAGATGTCTGGCCATAACCTACACGTAATTTAAGAAGGTCAATAGCTTCAATGTCATTCATAAACCCTTCATTTTTTATATTCCATCCTGCTGAAATTGCCGGATATGAATGCCATTTTTGGCCATCTGCAAGACGGGAAGATGCATCAGAACGATATGAAACGCTTAACATGTAACGGTTATCATATGAGTACATTATACGACCCATATAAGACATAAGACCACTGACACTATATCCTTGGTAATTAGGATTCACTGTTATATCAGTACTTGCAGCCCGGCCAATGTTATAAAATTGAAAATAATCAGCAGGGATATTCTTTGCTGACATATTTGAACTGTTATAAGAGTTTTGTTCTGCTGAGTAAAGAGCAACTACATTCAGGTTGTGCTTTTCAGCAAATGTGCGATCGTACGATAAAATATTTTCGACAGTCCAGTATGTATTAATTGAATTAGAAATTGAAGCAGTGGAAGGATTTGTAGGAGTTCCGCTGAAAACACCTTCACCTGTATAGCTTCCATCATTTGTCATTCTGAAATTTAATCCAAGATTGAGACGGTATTTTAAACCTTCAATTCCAGGGATTTTAACTTCTGCATAAGCATTATTGTATGAGCCAAATGCTTTTCTGAGATCAATATATTTATCTCCCAGCCCTTCCAGTCTTTCACGTGTCCATACCCATTGTGCACCGGATGTCTGTAGAAGGTATGTTTTTTTGAGAGAACCATCTTCATTGTAAGGATCGACAAGAGGAGAAGCTATCAATGAATTAAAAATAGCACCCAGATTATTACCATTTGTTAAAGAGTAGTTGTTATTTGAAGAGAAGCCAAGTCTGATATATTCGCCAATTTGTTGATCGAGATTACTACGTAATGAAAAACGTGTAAAGTTTTGAAGTGGAACTACTGCTTCTTCACGAAAGTACCCAATCCCAAAACTATAATTGCTGGATTCTGTTCCTCCGGTTAAATTTATATCATGGTTTGTTACCATACCCGGTTTATAAAGAAGATCTTGCCAGTCGGTATTATTTTCGTCTGACTCGTCAAGAGTATTTTTATATTGACCTGAAGCAGCACGAAGAGCAGCAAACTCAGGACCACTCATCATAGGATATTTAGCAAAAATGTCTTTTACGCCATAATAGCCACTGTATGTAAGGTTTGCCTTTTGGCCGGCTTTACCTTTGTTTGTGGTTATCATTATAACACCATTTGCACCTCTTGAACCATAAATTGCAGTTGCTGAGGCATCTTTTAAAATATCGATACTTTTAATAGTGTTTGGATCTATATCACTTATATTTCCGGCAAAAGGAATTCCATCAAGAACAACCAACGGGTCATTGCTGGCATTAAGTGATCTGGTGCCACGAATACGTATTTGCATACTAGCTCCAGGCTTTGTGGATGTCTGATCCATTTGTACCCCTGAAATACGTCCTTGTAAAGCCTGTGTAATGTTTGAAGAAGCTACGCTACGCATTTCATCACCTTTTATCGATGCCACGGAACCTGTTACAGCCTCTTTTCTTTGTGTACCGTAGCCTACGACAACAACTTCATCTAAGTCTGAAATTTCAGGTTTAAGGATTACATCAATAAGTGTTCGCCCTGATATTGCAATCTCCTGAGATACCATACCTACAAAAGAGAATACCAAAACACCATTAGCAGTGGCTTCTTTGAATGAATACAAACCATCCTGATCTGATATTGTACCTTGAGTTGTGCCCTTCAGTACAATAGTAGCCCCCGGAACGGGAGCTCCTGTTACGTCTTTGACAGTCCCTTTAACCAAGGTAGACTGACCAAAGCTCCATAGAGAGAAAAATAATAGTGGAACAATTAATAATACCACATTAAGCAATCGTTTACTTTTCATTTTTTAGATTTCATTAAATTGTTAATATGAGTTAAACCAGATTTTGACAAGGCTTTTTTATTTAGTAACCATTGTCATTTGATTTATAAAAACGGGTTCTTATCATTTACAAAAGTTGCTTTTTAAGATTTGATTGATTTGTAATTTTGAATCAAATGCTTTAGATTTTATAACCTGATAAATAAACTTCAGATTATTTTCTTTCTGCAAAAAAAGATGTAATGATTTGGTAATTAGTGGTATTTGATGAAACTGAGAGAGGTTAGAGAGAAATATTTATTCAAATAGCTTACTCAACGATTCTTTTTCTTCAGGGTCGTTGTATTTATTTATAAATTCGGTAGGAGCCATGCCAAAATATTCTTTGAAATTATTAGAAAAGTAAGAATGAGAAGAAAACCCAACTTTATATGCAACATCCGAAATATTGACTTTGTTATTTATTAAAAGATATGCAGCTTGTTTTAGTCTTATAGATCTTATTAAATTATTTGGAGAAATATTAATATTCTCTTTTAACTTCCTATTTAAGTGAACCCTGCTTAGACCAACTTCACGACTAAGGTCATCTATGTTGAATTCAGGATTCTCAATGTTTTTGCGAATTGACTCGATGACTTTAGTTATAAGTCTGCTATCCGGAGAATTGATTTGAAGTTCTTCAAAGTCGGTGTGAAAATTAGATCTGTATTTATTTTTTATAGTGTCACGTGTTTTGATAGTTTGAGCAATACTGCTCTTTAAAAGTTCTAAATTGATTGGCTTTGTAATATATTGGTCAGCCCCATGTTCAAAACATATTTGTTTGCTTTCCTCTCCTGTTTGGGATGTGAGAATTATTATGGGGATATGATTTGTTTCCGGATTTTGCCTTATCTTGTTACATAAAGAAAGTCCATCAATCTCCGGCATCAGTAAATCTGTAATTACAGCATCAGGAATTGTCGTTGATATCTGTTTCCAGGCATCTCTGGCATCTGTAAACGATTCAACTGAATATTTATCCGAAAGTTCCATTCTGATGTATCTGCAAAGGTCAGCATCATCATCTATGAATACTATTGAACGAGTTATTCTTTTATTTTTCTGAGATTCATTAATTTCAATATTTTCTGAGAGTCCAATTAATTCTGATATGTCATTATAATTTTCAATAGTAACTTTATTCTGAGAATTTTTGTTATTCGACTTATCAATTTCTTCAGGCGATAGATGTTTATTGCCAAGGGGTAAATAAATTGAAAAATTAACCCCATTCTCAGTATTGTCAGCTATGATTTTACCCTTGTGCAAATCAACTATCATTTTAGCAAGGTAAAGGCCAATGCCACTTCCATTATTTTTATTATTTCTGCTTTGATAGAATCGCTCAAATATTTTTTCTAAATCAGATTCTTCAACTTTAGGACCTGAATTTTCAATGCACAATTTAATCCACTCAATATGAGTATTGTTTTTTTCAACTATGTTTTCATTTATCTTGTCAAGGCTTACCATTACATATCCATTATCAGGAGTAAATTTAAAAGCATTGGACAGAATATTGAAAAGAACTTTGTCTAAGTCAACATTATCTACCCAAACATCAAGTGTTTCTATATTTGTAACTAATCTGAAATCAATATTTCTCATTATTGCTAATTGATCAAAAGACTTCATTATATCACGAATAAAGTAAACAATGTCAATTTTTGAGAAGTGAAGTTTATATTGTTGATTGTCAATCTTTCTAACATCAATTAATTGATTTAGCAGGCGAAGTATTCTGAGTATATTTCTATAAATAAGGTTAAACATTTCCTTCTTTCTTTGGTCTGTTTCAGAGTCTCTCATCGATTTAAGAGGCGTCATTACTAAGGTGAAAGGTGTTCTTATTTCATGTGTAAGGTTAGTGAACATACTTAGCTTCATCTCTTTCTTTTCAGACTCAAGACGTTCTTCGATTCTAATTCTTCGCCTTAAAACAATATTCACAATCTCCCATATTGAAAACATAAATAAAGTGAGATATATAAAGTAAGCCCACCATGACTTATACCAGGGAGGTAAAATGTGGATTTGAATTTTATTCGAAACTACACTATGTTCATCTTTGCAACCTTCAAAAAAAGCCTTTACATGTAATACGTAAGAACCTTCAGGAAGATTTGTGTATGTTGCTGTTCTATTGTTAAATCCCGTATTGCGCCATTCTTTTTCAAAGCCTTCAAGCATATAGCTATACACAACTTTTTGGGGATTACTATATTCAAGAACGCCAAATTCTAATGAAAAAACATTCTCCCTTTTTTTAAGAGTTATTTTTTCTGCTTGTGAAATGTGTTTATCTAAAATATTATTCCCTCCTAAAGATACATCATAAGCAATATTGTTGTTTAGTACTTTTAGCCCGGTGAAATATAACTTTGATAATAATTTTTCGTCATTATTAATATTATGAGGATAGAAAGCACTTATACCATTTATCCCTCCAAAAAACAACTTGCCATCCTTATCTTTATAAGCTGCTTTAGACCTGAATTCGTTGTCTTGCAATCCGTCATGTATATAGAAATTCCGAAAGGTATTATCCTTCGGATCAAAAAGCGATAAACCATTAATAGTACTTATCCAAATTTTTCCATTATCATCCTGCAGAATTGCACAAATCAGATTTGAAGGTAATCCATCATCTTTTGTATAATGGACAAGGCTATTATTATTTTCGTTGAAATGATAAAGTCCTTCGGGAGAACCAAACCACATTGATCCGTCCATGTCATTCAAAGATGATGAAATAGTTACACCCTTCAGTTTTGATGTAATATTTATTCGTTCTTCAATCCCACTTTTAATGTTAATACACCGGATACCTTCTGAATTCCCAATCCATATTAAACCGGAACTGTCAATGCACAGTGAGTTTGTCCAACCAGACATTCCGGGACAATCAACAGATTCAATTTTTTTTTCATTTATAGATAAAACTTTAACTCCATGTCCTAATGTCCCAAAGTACATCTGATTATTATTTGGATCATATGCAGTACATATTACTTTTTGGAGTTCGATATCACTGCTGAAATTTTGGAACCCATGAATAGAATTATACGTAACAATGCCACCCATGTAAGTTGAAATCCATAATGTGCCATTTTTGTCATAAGTAAGGGTTAAAACGGCATTATTGTGTAAGGGTGTATTATCTTTTGTGAATCTGGTTTTTTCCCCATCTGTTGCAACTGAAAAAAGCCCGCCACCATCTGTGCCAACCCATAAGTCTCCGTTTTTACTGCGTTTTAATGAGGTGACACATGCAATGTTTGCACTCATGGAACCGCTTTTTTCTGAAAGTTTTATATATTCAAAATTGTTAGTAAGGTTCGGTATTAGCAAAAGTCCTTTTTGAAATATACCTGCCCAAATGTTTCCTTGATTATCCTGAATTACTGAGTGAACTTTACAGTTTTCTAAATCGATTGGCGCATATTGGAAGTCAGGCTTAATAATTTCTTCCTTTATTCGATCAAATTTTCTAAGTCCATAATCCTCAGTTCCTATCCAAATAGAATTATCATATCCTGAGGCATTTTTCTTTTCGGCAAGTAATGCCCTTATACGAAGACCAGCAGGATTATTCCCTTTGGGTTTTCTTATTTTCCCAAGTGATTTGTCATAAATAAATATTCCATGGTTATATGTTCCAATTAAAATATTATCAGTTATAGGATCCTCGGTAATAGAAGAAACCGCTATTTTGGATTTTAATTCAGATAAATTAGTATCCCAGTTTAATTGTTGCGACTTTTTTGTCTCTAAATCTATTCTGAATAAAGAACCTTGTTCTGAATATGACCATAGAGAATTATTAGAATCTATAAATAAATTTCCGGGATAAGTAATTCCATTTAGTTCTTTAAACTTTTCAGTTGTTTCAATATCTAAACTTCTGTCGGAAGTGTTGTAAAAAAGAATCCCTAACCCTGATACAGAAACTAATACTTTTTCTTGTTTTTTATTTTCTGTTATTGATGAAATATAGGGAGTACCTGAAAATGAATTGTAATTTATGGGGATATCAATAAACGTGTTATTTTCACGATTGAAAATCTGTAATCCATTTGAAGTGCCAACCCAGGTACATCCCCGGCTATCAGTATAAATTGTTTTTACCAGATCATTTTTAAGTGTTCCTTCTTTTTCAGTATTATGGTGAAATGTTGTAAAATTTATACCATCAAAGTAACTGGCACCGTGCTCTGTCGCAATCCAGATGAAGCCTGAATTATCCTGAGCTACTTTATGAATAAGGCTATTTGGTAAACCTTGCTCAGAATTGTAAAATCGCACCTTCTGTCCATTTAAAATTAAAGGACTAAACGTTATTATGAAGATGCCAATATATACAATTGCTTTAAAGGTCATATACTTTATTTATTATGAAAAGCTCAAATTACTTGAGCCTTTCATAATCTTTTCTTATTATATCGTTGAGATCATTAACCGGACGCTCAATTCCTTGAGGAACAGGCATGTTGCTGAATTGTTGGAAGTAAAGAATACAAGCATCTTTCCAAACCTGGGCATTAGAACTTTGTTCCCTTAATTTACTTTGAACTTCTGAGAATCGCTGATAATCTGTATATATACCTGCCTTATCCCATATTTTTTGAAACTCCCTTACTTGGCTTACTCCTTCATCATATTTCCAGCACATTTCATCCCATAAGGTCATACCACTTTTTAATTTGAAATCCCATGGAAGATGATGAAACCATAATAAAAATATTTCAGGACAAGTCTTAGGATTAGAAAAGATTGAATTTAATGGGTCATGATACTGATTTACAGCATTGCTGCCAGATGCAGTACGATCAAATCCAATTCCGTTTTTTTCAGCCTGGTGATAATATGGGGGAGTCCAGTCTTTACGTACTCCCTTTGGTCCCCACCATGGACCGGGACCATAATGTTCGTTAGCTGCAAAAATATGATGTAATCCAAGTGGCATCATATAGTTGACTGCAGCTTCCCGACTTTCAAGCATCATTTGTTTTACGGGATACAGGAAGTTAACGTCCCACTCTGTTGCAAAACTTGTTTCATCTTTATTGCTGAATGTAAGCCTTAGCCATTCATCTGCAATTTTATCGCTGCTTAAGTTGTAATCCCATGCCTGACGTCCAAACGCAAACCAGTTTGCCTGAGCAAAATGATGCCCGCACCAATTTTCATCAAGGCCTATGTTTGAAACTCCTGCAATGGCAGTATATTCAGATGGTAAGAAAGTACCATCAGTACACGTCGCAACTGTGCTTCCTTTGCCATTTTGGTATGTTTCGCTGTGGAGGAACTCTTCCCACATCGGTGCAAGGTATACAAGATGAATTGAATGACCGAGATATTCCTGTGTAATTTGAAGCTCAGACATTACTGGGGTTTTTTTCATCGCACCAAATAAAGGGCTGAATGGTTCTCTTGGTTGAAAATCAACAGGTCCGTTTTTTACCTGAATAATGACATTATCCCTGAAAATTCCATCTAAAGGCATAAATTCATTATATGCCTGTTTGGCCCTGTCTTCATCATTCGATTGATAAACAAATGCTCTCCACATTACAATGCCTCCAAAAGGTTTAAATGCATCAGCAAGCATATTTGCTCCATCAGCATGAGTTCTCCCATAATCCTGTGGACCAGGTTGGCCTTCACTGTTTGCTTTAATAAGGAAACCTCCGAAATCAGGTATTATTTTATATATTTCTTTTACTTTATCGTTCCACCATTTTACTACTTCCGGATCCAAAGGGTCTGAATCTTTCAACCCTCCAATCATTGACGGCGATGAGAATTTTACTGACAAATAAGTTTTGATTCCATAAGGACGTAATTCATCTGCAATGGCTTTTACTCTATTTAGAATCCCGGGAGTAAGCATGTCCTGAGATGCATTCACGTTGTTAATGACTGAACCGTTTATTCCAATTGATGCATTTGCTCTTGCATATTCTTGCCAGAGTTTTTTATCTTTTACGGTAACTTCTAAAGAATCTTTACCGGTGCGCCAAAATATCGAATGACCGGCATAACCCCTTTCAATTGTTCCATCCAGATTGTCCCAATGGTTTAATATCCTTAGATTAAAAGAAGGGTTGCAAACTTCTTCATTTATTGACTGTCTTGTATATTGGCGACGCAACATTTCATAAGCCCCATACAGAATGCCTTTCTCTGAGTTTGCACGTATTGCTTTTGGTGAAATCCTGAATCCGTCACCCTTTATTGCTTTGTCTTCCTTCACCAGCAACTCAATAGTTGCTCCTTCTTTGCCATTCCATCCTCTTTGTAATTCATCCTTTGCAAGGAAAATAAGCGGCGAATTACTTTTTGAAACTACATTGACCGGTACTGCTTTT
>JAGODU010000120.1 GCA_017998095.1 Prolixibacteraceae bacterium
CAGCGTCGCCAGTCCCAGAACGATCATGATGATCTCATTTTCGTGAACCATCCGTCGATTCCTTTTCATGCCTGATGATGCGGATTAAAGAAAAATTGCCCTTACCCTTCTTCTCTGGAATTGCCGATATATATTGTTATGTCTGTTTAGAGTTTGTGAATTCAATTGACGGGAACTAACTGTTATCTGATTCCAGTATAGAGAACGTTGATCTGTCTGTCAACGGAATATTAGACGAAAACAATGAAGCGTATTGTTTGGCGCCGATTGAAAAATTGCTTTTGAGCAAGCGTTCATTCAACATCGAAGCGGTTATCGCAGAGTTAATCATGGCATCCGGGTTATGGGGTGTTGTCGGAGAAATAAAGCAACGGAAATGCCGAACGCACCGGAAGGACGCGGCTTAATCGGTTCCATCGTATGGCAAAACCCGTTCTTATTCCCGCGCCGAAATTGAATATAGCCGATTCGTTGGTCGTCATGCTGGTTTCCGATGCCCATGAATAGAAGCAGGTAAGGTCTATCAAAGCGGTTGCGACATGAATATTCTTGCCGTCGTAGCAGTTTGCCTGACGCGATTTGCCTTCATCATACAGGCTTTCCAGTTCATCCAGGGTCGGCATCCGCCAGTCGTTATAACCGCCCGCGCGATAATTTTCACAATAAAACTTCGCCGCCGCCGGTGTTATGTCACTTCCGTTGTCTTTCGACGCCCACATCAGATGCGTTTGCTTATCCAAAACCGTTCCGTCTTCATAAGCGATAAACCGTCCGTCGCTGGCAACCACTTTAATGACGGGCTTTGAGACACAAGGTGTTTCCATGGTTGCGCATCCGGATAAAAACATTAATATAACCACGAAAAAAAACATACGGATGTGCATAATTCACCTCTTGCTTCAATGAGACGGTTTTGCAGATTCAGAACACTATGGTTTCTATATCACGATGTCCTTTAAAAATTCAAATGAAAAGCTTGAACGAAAATAGTCAGCCGGCCCTGACGATGAAGCAAAAATTAAAATTCAATATTCCGGGGCGACCATGCCGAGAAGGTGTTTATTGCACTGACGGAGCAATGCTCGTCGGGATTATTGTCACGAAAGGTGGGGAATAGCAAGAATCCGGTGTCACAACCTGTCTGTGTTAGCTCTGCTGCCGACGTTGTAGACAAAACCTTGCTTGTTGATATCGGGCAGTTCTGGGATTGTCATAACGATGCCGGCTGATTTATTTTTTGCCTGCGGTTTCGTTTAACCATGAATCTTTGATGGGATTGCTTTTAATCCACTTTCTTGCAAGGTCGATGTCGGCGAATCTTTCCACGGGCACGCCGGCATTTTTTAATGCAATCGCGAAGGATGTTTTTTCCTGAAGGTCCACTACGGCGGTTTTAACCCTCTGAATAAAGAAATCGCGCTTCCTGGCATAATGATAAATGGTTGTCGATTCGATGTGTTCCTCAAAGGGACGGATATCAATAATGACTTCTTTTGCGTCATTGGTTTCCAGGATGGCGTCCATTTCATATATCATCTTTTCCAATGCATTGCCGATGGCGGTTCCTGTTATTACCAGTTCAAGAATTCCGTCATATGCAAATAATGAGATTTGGTAAGGTGTGCTATTCTCCATTTTCAGTTCCTCGTGTACGTTTAGCAGCCCATGAAGATATTGGAAACAACTTCGCTTCGTCCTTCGTAAAAAATATACAACAAGTTCAACGGAAGCTCAATATAATGATTGTTCCCGGACAGAAAACCGCTGAAATCGACATCCTGCCGCTCAGTCAAAATGCCCTGAAGGTCTTGAAGAAGCGGCGGCGCAATCGTTTGTCGGGATTTGATCGGGTGTTTCCGAATCAAAACGGGTCCAGGATCATTGAGCGCAATCTGTTTCCGGTGTTTGATGCGGCGCTGAACAGTGCTGAAATTGAAAAATTCCGTATCCATTTGAAAAGCCGTTTAGCACAATTTTCCAAAAAAGAAGGGGCGCAATCTCCGTTAAGAGTTGCAACCCCTTGATTTTACTGGTGGGTCAGGGCAGAATTGAACTGCCGACACTCGGATTTTCAGGGCGAAAAAGTCAACAATATCAATGCCTTGTATTTAGGTCTGATTTCCCGTAAATTCTTTAAAACATTCGAGAAAGATGATTCCATTTAATGCTTTTTGCTTTCGTTATATTTCTTCTTTTTCTTATAATTCTATCACAATTTTATCACAGTATAGACTAAGAGATAAATGTGAAAAACGAGGAGTTAAGTTTTGGTTAAAGGCGGGCGTGGCAAAAAATGAAAATTTTTTGAGTCAAATGCTTTTTTGAAATTAATTTGTTTAATTGATTATTTTATTGACTTATGATTTTCAGTGCGTATAGTGACAACAAGATTTTCAAATACTTAATATTAATCATATAATTTAAGAACCAGTCTTTTAAAAAAGGTTAGCAATGATTCTGCTATTCGTTGACGAAACCAGTGATGCAAAATTTAAAGATTATTTTGGTTTGTCTATTGCCGTCATTAATTCAAGCTTTTATCAAACATTAAAATCTCAATTTCACAAAACACTTAAAGATGCTGGTTGGGATGAAGGAATTGAATTTAAAGGTTCTTGTCTATTCTCTGCAACCACAGGTTGCAAAGATGTTCCCATCGACAAACGAATTCAAATCGCATCCTCGTTATTGGATTTAAACAAATCAAAAATAAATTCAAGAATCAAGTTTGCCTATTTTCATAAAAAAAGTGATAACCATAAACGTGATTATCTCCTATATTTGCCTAAGTTACTGGAGAAAATCATACCGCAGGCTCAAAAAGCAGGAGGCAAAGATGTTATTGCTGTCTATTGTGATCGGAGAACAGACTTAACAACCTCTGAAATTCGCAGCGCTTTACAACCTGTCTTGGAAAAACGTAGATACACTCTTTTGGAGAATGTGGTAATGACCGATTCAGATTTCAATACTATCGGAGTTCTTTATGCTGATATAGTTGGTTATCTATCAGCAAGAATTGACACGATATCAAACGACTTAGAACTCTTTGCAAATATTTCACCGGCAGAGTTGGCAAATAATGGCAAGATTAAAAAACTTCAGTCATCACAAACATTGATAAATGCCATAAAGTCGTTGAAGGCATATACTGTGAAAAACTGAAGACGGAAAATAAGGAAGTAATTTTTTTTCATGAAACTGACGGATAATGAGAAACGTGAGATTTTGAAGCTGATTGAGGCCCAAAAGCCGCTGCCGGACAAGTACCGGTTTTTGTTGTTTGATGACAAGCGCGAAGTCGAGCTGGTATGGAACGGGAAGACCAACGAGGTGACCAATATTGTTTTGCCGTTTCAGGTCATCGAACAGATTGATGAGCCGCGGGCGGAAACGAAAAGAAAGCACGACGACGTGCTTTTTGATTATGCAGGTATTACGGTTGACAACCGAGGCAGACAGTTAAAAGGATGGACCAACAAACTCATCTGGGGTGACAACAAGCTTATTCTTTCATCGTTGAAAAACGGGCCGATTCGGGAAGAAATCGAAAAACAGGGTGGCATCAAGCTGATTTATATCGATCCGCCATTTGATGTGGGCGCGGATTTCAGCACAACAATTGCAATTGGCGAGGAATTGTTTGTAAAAGCGCCGACTGTATTGGAAGAACTTGCTTATCGTGACACTTGGGGCAAGGGTGCGGACAGCTTTATTGCGATGCTCTATGAGCGTCTTATGCTGATGCGTGATCTGTTAACAGAAGATGGGAGTATATATGTACATTGTGATTGGCACGCAAATAACTATATCCGGTGCATACTAGATGAAGTATTTGGAAAACCAAATTTTGTGAATGAAATTATTTGGTACTACTATAATAAATTACACGATAGCAGAAAACATCTATTACCACGCGCACATGATACGATTTACCGCTACACGAAAAAAGAAGACGAACAAATTCATCATGCCCTTAAAGAAGCGCGTGAAAAACCAGTTGTTAAATTAAAATACCATAAAGTTAATGGTCAAATTCAGAATATCATAGGTGATGATGGAAAAGCTGTGACCTATGTTAGTAATGAAAAAACAATTGATGACGTATGGCGCATAAGGTGTCTTCAACCAGCAAATAAACAAGAGTGGCTTGACTATGACACACAGAAGCCTGAAGACTTTACTGAAAGAATAATTCAAATGTCGTCCAACGAAAACGACATTGTGGCCGACTTCTTCTGCGGTTCCGGCACGACGCTGGCGGTGGCCGAAAAACTGGGGCGCAAATGGATCGGCTCCGATCTGGGCAAGTTCGCCATTCACACAACGCGCAAGCGCATGATCGGCGTACAGCGCGGGCTCAAAGCGGACGGCAAAGACTTCCGGGCGTTTGAAATTCTGAACCTAGGCAAATACGAACGGGCGCACTATATCGGCGTCAACATGAACCTGCGCGAGGAAGAACGCCTGATACAACTTGAACAAAAAGAAAAAGAATTTATCGGCCTGATTCTTAAGGCCTACAAAGCGGAAGGTGTAGAAAATTTCCAATGCTTCCACGGCAAAAAAGCCGGGCGGCTGGTTTCGGTGGGGCCGATCAACCTGCCGGTGACGCGCCTGTACGTGGAAGAGGTTATTTTGGAGTGCCGCGAGAAGCGTATTTCCCGCGTGGACATTCTGGCCTTTGAATTTGAAATGGGCCTGTTCCCCAACATTCAGGAAGAAGCCAAAGCCAAGGGCATTGATCTCGCGCTCAAGTACATCCCGCGCGAAGTTTTCGACAAGCGTGCTGTGGAGAAAAATCAGGTGGTTTTCCACGACGTCTCTTACATTGAAGTCAAGCCGCTGGTGAAAGCAGGCAAGAAAGGCACGCTTCCTTCCATTGCCGTGGAACTGACGGATTTTTCCGTTTACTATTCGCAAGACAGCGTGGATAACGCGGCGCAAACGCTCAAGGATGGCAAGAATAAAATCGTCGTCGAACAGGGCAAGATCATCAAGGTCTCCAAAGACAAAAACGGAATCGTCACCCGCGAGGTACTGACGAAAAAATGGACGGACTGGATTGATTACTGGAGCGTGGATTTTGATTTTGAAAGCAAGCGCGAGATCGTGCGCGTGCGCGACGAAGCCACCGGTGAGATGGAAGAGAAGTGGACGGGCGATTTTATTTTTGAAAACGAGTGGCAATCCTTCCGCACAAAGAAAGACCGTTCGCTGGAATTGCAGACGCCGTATCATGAATGCAGTCCCGGCCGCTACAAAATCGCCGTGAAGGTCGTGGACATCTTCGGCAACGACACGATGAAGATTATTGATGTGGCCGTATAAGTTATACCAGTTTATTTGCAGCAGGTAATGCAAATAGAAAATAATTGCCAAGATATCAATAATTTATACAAAATTTGTTTGCAAATGACAAAAAAACCATAAAATGAGGTGAAGGTTGGCTAAAAGTACATCCGTAGAAGAATTTAGTAAGTGGCTGACACAGGATGAAGGTGAAAATCTTGAATTCAAAACTGCTACAAACCAATTCAGCAGGGACAAAGACTTACCCGATTATTGTGCGGCATTGGCTAATGAGGGTGGCGGCAAACTGATCCTCGGTGTGAACAACGAACGTGCTGTTGTTGGAACAAAAGCTTTCGCCGGCAAGCATAATAGATTATCCAATGAACTTTTGAATAAGCTCGGAATTCGGGTGGATGTTGAAGAGTTATACCATGCACAGACACGTGTGCTTATTTTTCACATACCATCGCGGCCAATTGGTAGCCTTGTGAAATCA
This sequence comes from Prolixibacteraceae bacterium, assembly GCA_017998095.1. The sequence continues at coordinate 5,792 of JAGODU010000120.1, forward strand.
TCCGGCAAATACAAGTACCCTATGCGGGCTGGCGAATCGCTGGTCGAGATGGATCTCGGAACTATTAAACAAGTCCTGAATGAGACACAGTCGGACTTCACAGCAGAAATTGTGCCGGGTTTGACTTTAGATGATTTAAGTATTCCGGCAATTGAAATTCTAAATAAGAAATGGGCCAAGGAAGCGCAACGAACAGATTACCTAAGCTTCGATGCAGAAAAAACATTGCGTAATTTAGGCTTGAGAACAGACACTGGCATAACTTACACCGCATTACTACTTGTAGGCAAAGCTGAAGCGATAAGAAAACATTTACCGGATGCTGAAATCATATTTGAGTGGCGGCATGATCCGAAACAGACACATTATGATTTTAGAAAAAACTGGCGCGCTGCGTTTGTTGAAATTGATGATGATATTTGGAACACGATCAATGCACGTAATATACGCATTCCATTTCAAGAAGGTTTTTTCCAACGTGAGGTATGGGGCTTTGATGAAAAATCAATTCGAGAAGCCGTTCATAATGCGGTGATGCACCGCGATTACACCTGCAAAAATAGATCAGTATTTATTAAGGCGTCACCAGAAGAATTTAACATTGAGAGTCCCGGTGGATTTCCGCCTGGTATCACGTTAGAAAACATTCTTTATGAACGCGTGTGGCGTAATCGTACACTGGCAGAAGCATTTGAGAAAATTGGATTTGCAGAAAGATCAGGTCAGGGACTGGATGATATTTTTGAGCGGGCTATAAAAGATGGAAAAGGCTTGCCGGATCTTAGTAAAAGCACGAAAGATATAGTCCGTTTATCCATTCCCGCACAAGTCAAGGATAAAGACTTTATTTTATACTTAGAAAGAATTATTAATGAGCGGCAAATACTTCTATCATTTGAAGAAATATATGAACTTGAAAAAATAAGGGAATTCCAGAAAATAGAAAAACCGGAATTTAAAGATAAATTCATCAAGCTTGGTGTCATCGAATCTATAGGTAAAGGAAGAGGTACAAAATATATTCTATCGAACCGTTATTATGAGACCATTGGACAAAGTGGCAAGCACACACGTATTAAAGGTCTAAACAGAGACCAGTTTAAAGAATTAATTTTAAACCATATAAGAGAAGGAAAGCCATCTCGACGAACTGATTTTATGACAGGATTTTCTGAATATAAACCAAAAGATATTTCAAATATTCTACAAGAATTAAAAAGAGAAGATAAAATAATCTTTATTGGTAATCGAACGTGGGTGATCAAAGAATAACACTCTTGAAATATTTAGAAATTTCTAGAAAGTTTAAGAATTTTCTAGATGATTTAAGAAAAATTCTGGAATTTTTTAGGCCTTTCTAGAACTTTTTAGACCATCCTAGACCATTTTTAGACTAGAGCAAATAATAAGATTATTAATATTGAATAGTTACAAGTTTCTAATTAGACTATAAGTTAAGGAATTTAGACCATATGGCCATTCATCCGAGCTTTCCCAAGTCTCCGTATCAGATACTGTCCCCTGAATACCGCTGGTTCCCCGCCGATGAAGTGCTTCGCGAGTCCAGCTATGAAAAATTGTTGCCGCCGCTGGTCCACAAAATACGACAGGATGTCAAAGAGTGGCGGGATACAAATTATGAAGGGGCGACAGGCACCAGCAAGGTGTTGCTTCACTGGTGGTTTCAACGCGAGCATATCATGCCCCAATCGGACGGATCGCTTTTTGATTTCCAGTATTATTTTGCGCAGCGCGAGGCCATAGAAACAATCATTTATCTTTACGAGGTTGTTAAGGTTAAGGATAAATATGACCTGATCCGCTTTGATTCGTCCGGTGCCGTATCCACGGGCATGTTTGATGAAGACTGGTTGAGGCTGGTCATTAAAATGGCTACAGGCAGCGGCAAGACGAAGGTGATGAGTCTGGTCATTGCTTGGTGCTATTTTCATAAACTTTATGAACCGGACTCCAAACTGGCAACCAATTTTCTGGTCATTGCGCCGAATATTATTGTTCTGGATCGCCTGCGCGCCGATTTTGACGGCTTGAAAATATTCTTTAAAGATCCGCTGTTGCCGGATAACGGTTACGAGGGGCAAAACTGGCAGGATGATTTTCAATTAACATTGCATATTCAGGACGAGGTTTCTATTGTTCGGAAAACCGGCAATTTCTTTTTAACGAACATTCATCGTGTTTATGCCGGTAACGATATCGAACCCAGCTTTGATGACGACAATCTGGAAGATTACTTTCTGGGCAAACGGCCGGTTGGCAAAACCAATGATTCCAAGGTTGACCTGGGCGTCATTGTCCGTGAAATTGATGAATTGATTGTCATCAACGACGAGGCGCATCATATTCATGATCCGCGTTTGGCGTGGTTCAAGTCCATCCAGGACATTCACAATCGTCTGAAGCAAAAAGACCATTTCCTGTCCTTGCAGATTGATTTGACAGCGACGCCCAAACATAACAACGGAGCAATATTTGTCCAGACGGTTTGCGATTATCCGTTGGTTGAGGCCATTACGCAAAATGTGGTCAAACGTCCCGTTCTTCCCGATGAAGCAAGCCGTGCCAAACTGGTGGAGCGACAAAGCGCCAGATATACGGAAAAGTATGCCGATTATCTGGCTTTGGGCATGGAGGAGTGGCGAAAAGTTTATGCGGAACATGAAAAAATGGGGAAAAAGGCTGTTCTCTTCGTCATGACCGACGATACCAAGAATTGCGATGATGTGGCTGAATATCTGAAAACAACCTATCCCGAAATTCAAGACGCCATTTTGACTATTCACACCAATAACAATGGCGAAATCTCCGAAGCAGATTCCAAAAAGAGTAAAGAAGAATTGGAAATTTTACGCAAAGCAGCTAATCATATCGACAGTTGGGATAGTCCGCATAAAGTTATTATATCGGTTTTGATGCTGAAAGAAGGTTGGGATGTGCGCAACGTGACAACTATTGTCGGCCTGCGCGCCTACGCCGCCAAAAGCAATATCCTACCCGAGCAAACACTGGGACGGGGCTTACGTAGAATGTACGTCGGCGCTGATGCAACTGAATATGTCAGTGTAGTCGGCACGGATGCTTTTATGGATTTTGTTGAGTCCATCAAAAGCGAAGGTGTTGAGCTGGAAAGAAAACCCATGGGCAGCGGCACCGGCGCCAAAGCGCCGATTATTATTGAAGTGGACCAAGAAAACGACCGGAAGAATATCGAAAAGCTGGATATGGAAATTCCGGTGATGACGCCGCGTGTTTACCGAAATTATAAAAATTTGGAAGAATTGAATCCGGCTAATTTCAATGTTTCCAGGATTGATTACAAACAATTTACCGAAGAAGAAAAACGGGAAATTATTTTCAAGGATATTACCAACGGAGAGACTAATCACATTACCTATCTGGAATCTAATGCCCTGGCCGATTATCGCAGCGTTATCGGGTATTTTACGCAGAGGATTATGAAGGATTTGCACCTGATCAGCGGATATGATGTTTTATATCCGAAGGTTCGGCAATTTATCGCCGATTACCTTTTTAATACGCCGATTGAGATTGATGACCTAAACACGCTGCGCAATTTGTCCGAGCCGGGCGCGGCTCAAACCATTATGGAAACCTTCAAGAAAAAAATTAATAAATTGACGGTGCGGGATAAAGGCAGCGCGGAAATCCGCGATTACATAAAGCTTCGACAGACCAGACCGTTTGTCGCCAAAGAACAGGGTTTCTTGGTCCCTCAAAAAAGTCTTTTCAATAAAATTATTGGCGACAGCAATCTGGAATTGCAATTTGCGTCGGCATTGGAGAAATGGCCGGATGTTGTTTCATACGCGAAAAATTATTATGCGGTGCATTTTAACCTAGACTATGTAAATTCAGAGGGTAACATTTCTAACTATTACCCCGACTTTTTTGTCAAGATTGTCGATCAACGCATGTTCATCGTAGAGACAAAAGGTCTGGAAGATATAGATGTGCCTTTAAAATTGGAACGCTTAAAGAAATGGTGTGCGGATATTAATCAGACACAAAAGAAAATCAAATTTGATTATGTTTTTGTTGAGGAAGAAGATTTTGAGAAATACAAGCCAAATAGCTTCAAAGACTTGGTTGAGAATTTTAGAAAATACAAGGATTTGAAGATTTAATCAGCAATGCACTAAACCCTTCGTAGCAAAAAAGCGAGGGCGAGCGGTGCGGTAGAGACACCGCAAGCTCTCGCGCAAGATTAAGTTAATGAAAAATATAAAATCAGATATGAAGCACGTCAGAAAATGGTCTGAAGGAAAAGATCCGTTCATTGTTGGGATGTCCTTGCTGATTGCCGGTTTTGCGAATGAATATTTAGAGCTGTCAAAAATTCATCGTAAAGGTAAAAGATTAGAAGGTGACATTCATTTACCGAAACTTAAAACATGGAACAATCTTTATCGTAATGACAAAAGAGTCATGAAGGAATTAATGTCTGCGTTTGGGATGGAAAAAATAAGTAAGAGCCAAAAGGAAAGTCTAGAAAACGTATTATTAAAAAACGAGATTCTCAGAAAGAAATTATTCAGAATGATATCAAAATCCGAAGAGGGTCATAGTGAAGAAGAAATAAGAATCCTGGAAGAATTTAAAGAAGAAGTTATACAAAATTTTAAATGTGAAATAGAAGAGAAAGAAAGAGAAATCTTTTTAGAAAAACTGACAAAGCCAGGAATTATATTTGCTATACGTGTGACAATACCGTGCCTTACCTTTTATAAGGTTATGCCGAGTCAACTCATAAGGAAAGCTGAAGGTGGTGACGATGTGGCGTTGGAGCAGTTGATCAGATTAGACAAGTCAGCCATTTTTAATCCGAAAATAAGTGAAATAATACACCAGGCACAAGCTTTAAAACGGCAGGAAAGAATGTCTATGATAAGAAAAGCGTTTATAAGCAAGCCGAAAGCACCATTAAAAATGAGCACGATAAAATTCCAATTAGGGGGACTGATTTCTTTTTTTTCAATATTAACGAACTGCAAACTTTCTGCAAAAGATATAAGAAATATGTATGATGCAATTGCACAGGATATGAATATAGATGCAATTGATCCAGACTTTGGCTCCATGGGTTCGGAAACGTTTGCGAAAAACATTCAAGACTATCGCAATATTTGGCAAAACCTTATTTTAGGTGGAAAAAAAATAATTTAATTTTCTTCCGTTAGTCGATAAAACGACTGTGATAGTTTCCTGAATCATGAACAGGAAATTATCACAGACAGAGCAAGAGAATGCTGATGAAAGAGAATGCGAATGCAATTCTGTTTCATTTCAAAATGAAAACGCCTTTCCGTCTGCCGCCGCCCCGCCGCCGGTTGACGGAAAGGCAGTTAAATTCCTGCCTGATGAAAATAGCTCAAGCCCTGATCGTTCTGCAAGCATGGCGGAGTCTGTAACACGCCATGCGCTAATTTCAGACACAGATAATATAGAATATTTAACCTGTGGAATAGACAGTCTTGATGTGGGTTTTTATGTTTCATGGGGTGACCATTGGAAAGAGCTGCTGTCCCTATTCGATCTTTGCAAAGAAAACGCACAAGGAACAGAAGGGAACCTGATCGAGAGTCCAGGCATCAGGCCTCATATCTTTTTTGCCGGTGGTAAAGCTCCCAATTATCGTTACCATGTGAGATTTCCTGAGTATCATTGTTTTATCGCTATTACGCAAATCGCAAAACAAAGCCCGAATGTTTATGTGTCCTTCACATCTGAAGCTCTTCACTGGGAGCTGTCAGAAAGAGAGCTTATTGAGCTTGTCATCCGGGACATTGAATCATTAGGCGGTTTCGTGGCTGGACACAAACTCAGCCGGTGCGATCTTTATGCGGATTTTAGAATTCCAGGCGGTTTAAGTTTAGACTTCGTAAGACGTCATAAAGTCGGAAAAGCTCAAAAGACGAATCAATACATGGATGGCGATTTCCTAGAGACATTTTATGTTGGCGACAAGAATGCGCCGCTTCAACTCCGCCTCTACAATAAATCAGTCAAAATCAAAAAAGATGGAAGTCAGGAAAGATGGATGCTCCTGTGGTTTACCGATAATCCAGAAAATGTCTGGCGCATTGAATTTCAAATAAGACGAACCATTTTAAAAGAATTCAGAATCAACACCATTGGCGATCTGCGCCATCAAAAGGCCGACTTGTGGGAATATTTAACTGGTGAATGGTTTACGCTGCGCTATCCGG
>JAGODU010000008.1 GCA_017998095.1 Prolixibacteraceae bacterium
GTATCCGCCTTTTCAATAATTGCCCTGTAAAACTTCAAAGGGTCGTTGTCGGGAACAAACAAAGCCTCATGGGGCTCATATTCAAGAACATTAGGTTGCATAAGTTGTTTTTCTTTTTCAGTTACATAAGGCGGATTGCTCACAATAATATCAAAACCCGTTACAGGAAATGTCTGATTCGATAGTATATCAAAATTCACAAAGAATATTTCCACAGAATTGCGGAAAGCATTTTCCTTAGCTACTGAAAGTGCTGTTTCTGAAATATCACAACTCCAAACCTCCGATTCAGGTATATACTTTTTTACAGCAACCGGAATACACCCTGAGCCTGTACCAACATCTAAAACTGAAATCTTTTTGTGTTTATTCCTCTTGATAATAAGATCAACAAGTTCTTCAGTTTCATTTCTGGGAATAAGTACTCCCGGCTTTACAAAAAAACGCAAACCGTAAAATTCAGTCTCTCCAAGTATGTACTGAACAGGCTCAAAAACCTTCAGCCTTTCAACGACTTCATGTATTCTTTCCTTATTTTCCGTCGATAAGATCTCATTTCTCATCAGGATCATTTCTTTCCGCCCGTAGCCAAGCAGATGATTAAATATCAAATAAATGAAAGAATCTATTTCATTCTTGTCATATAAACCCTCAAGGTTTTCAGCAATATATTTCATTGAATCTTTCATCTCTTTGCTAAAGTACAATATTCCTTAAATTGTTTGTATTATTTTTGTAGTATATGTCAGGAATGAAAGAAATATACATGCACCGCTGTCTTGAGCTTGCCAAAGCCGGAGAAGGCCGTACAGCCCCCAATCCTATGGTTGGCTGCGTAATTGTATACGAAGGCAGGATAATAGGTGAAGGGTATCATACCCGCTGCGGAATGCCCCACGCTGAAGTTAATGCCATCAACTCGGTGAAGGATAAGGAACTGCTTAAAAAATCAACTCTATATGTAAATCTTGAACCCTGCTCTCATTATGGTAAGACACCACCCTGCAGCGATTTGATTGTTTCATATTCAATTCCTGAAGTTATAATTGGAACTATAGATCCTTTCAGTCTTGTTGCCGGCAGGGGAATAGAAAAACTAAAGACAGCAGGATGCAACGTAGAGACCAGTATGCTTGAAAAAGAATGCAGGGAGCTGAACCGCCGCTTTTTTACTTTCCATGAAAAGAAACGCCCGTATATCATTTTAAAGTGGGCACAAACATCAGATGGTTTTATTGATACAAACAGAAAAGCATCGAAGAACAAACAGCCAAAGTGGATTACCAATGAAATAGCACGAGTAGCAGTCCACAAGCAAAGAGCTACCGAACAGGCTATTTTCATAGGGACTGAAACTGCAATCGCCGATAACCCTTCACTCACCCTGAGAGACTGGTACGGCAATCAACCTGTCAGGATTATACCTGATTTGCATGGTCGCCTTCCAATCAATCTTTCAATATTTGATGGCAGTTGCCCTACGGTAATAATTACTTCTCAAAACAAAAAGAAAGATTACCCCAATTCAATGGTCATTACATGTGGAGATAATCTGCTGACTACGCTAACTGAATTTCTTTACAAGAATGAAATACAATCACTTATTGTTGAAGGGGGAGCTAAAACACTTACAGGTTTTATTAATGAAGGCTTGTGGGATGAAGCTCATATTTATACAGGGGAAATCAAATTTCAGGAAGGAGTGAAAGCTCCTGAATTCAAATGTCAATCTGTGAAATCGGAAAGGATAAATAACAGTATTCTTAACATATACAGAAAATAACAAAAGAAAATTAAAGGAAAATCTTTAATATTTTGGTTAGAAAACCTTTTTATCTATTTTTGCACCACTTTTGGTTCCATAGTTCAACGGATAGAACGACAGTTTCCTAAACTGTAAATCTGGGTTCGATTCCCGGTGGGACTACTTTCAAGAATCCAATCTGCTGATATACAGCTTAATCTTATCCTATCTCACTTACCGAAAACTCAATTAGCTTATACTTGCTGATAAATCCAAGCTTCTTTAGCATTCCTCTCGATGCATTATTATTGATATCACATCCGCATATTGGTGTGTAATTTTTCTTATTGCAGATCTCAATCATGAAAAGCATTATCATCGTAGCATATCCTTTCTTTCGGTAGTCGGGATTAACCCAGACACCCAGATCATAAAAGTCGTATCGCTGATTTATACGAGTCAGAAAGCCACAACCCACTATTGTATTTTCAATACAAGCAAGATGAATGAATTTGTTATTTATAAACTCCTGCAAACGCTCTTTAGGTTCAAATACCTCGTCATCCTGCTCCATCAGGAAGGGTAAATCGGAGTCTACGGCAAGCCTGACATACAAATCGGACGAATGTTTTAAATCATTGCCAATATAGTCGCGGAACAAACATCCAATCAGATCATACCCGTAGTTATTACTCATGCAGCAATCGAGCAGCAAGAAATCAAATGTCTTGCAAAAAACACTTTTAATATTCAAATCTTTAATCATCAGGCTGAAACATTCATCTGCAATTGCAATATTCCGTCCGTTAATATAAAACTCAACAAGCAGTCCTCCTTCAGCAACTATTGAATATCCTATAACATCATCACCCTTAACAATTTTAAAGCAAGAAGCTTCAGCTACAATAAACTCTAAATAAATATCCTGAAACACAGGAAGAGAATCAAGATATTCATTCCTTAATACTTCAATATCAGATAAATATGATTTTACAATATTCATGTTGGCAATGATATTATTAATATTTATAACGCCCGAAAATAAGGAATAAAATGCAATTTAATAAAAGTAAAATATGAGTATTGAATGAATAATATTTGATAATTAATTGTAAGACACTATTTTTATTTTTTTGGAACTAAACACTTAATAAATAAACCTGATGAAATATTTTTTAATATTATTCGCTTTGTTACCCCTCCTATCATTTTCTCAAATAACTATAAAAGGAAAGATTGATAAGAAAGGCAAATTCTTTTCAATAGTAACAAAGACCGGACAGGCATCTATTATCTACGACGATTCAGAAAATATATTAGTGAAAAAATCATCAGTATTCCTTGCTGATGATATTGAAAAAATAACAGGAAAACGGCCTGCTGTTTCTTCAACAGATGACAATGTAAAAGGTGAAAATGTAATAATCATAGGCACTGTTGGCAACAATAAACTGATCAATCAATTAGTTGCAAAGGGAAAGCTTAATGTTGAACCAATTAAAGGTCAATGGGAACGGTTTATAATTCAAACAATAGAAAACCCGGTTCCGGGAATAAAGAATGCACTGGTTATTGTTGGCAGTGACAGGCGTGGAGCAGCATTTGGTGTGTTTACCTTATCTGAAAAAATGGGAGTATCGCCCTGGTACTGGTGGGCTGATGCTCCTGTCAAAAAGAATGATGAATTATATCTGGAAAAATGTCATTATGTTTCAAACGGACCTGCCGTAAAATATCGCGGTATATTCATTAATGATGAGTCACCTGCATTCAGATACTGGGCTGTTGAGAAATTCGGAGGCATCAATCACAAGTGTTACGAGAAAATATTCGAACTGCTGTTGCGTAATAAAGCCAACTTCTTATGGCCATCGATGTGGCTGCCCACAATGTTTAATGTTGATGATCCCTTAAACCCAAAGACAGCTGATGAATTTGGCATTGTAGTTTCAACAAGTCACCATGAACCAATGATGAGAGCGCATAACGAATGGTCGCTTTTCAAAAAAGGAGCCTGGAATTACAACACCAATAAGGAAAACCTGAAAGAATTCTGGAGGGGAGGCATTGAACGTATGGGCAACTATGAAAGTATTGTTACCGTTGGCATGCGGGGCGACGGCGATGAAGGAATGTCGGAAAATACAGCTGTTGATCTTCTAAAAACTATCATCAAAGACCAAAGAGAAATAATTACTGATGTTACCGGAAAGCCCGCAGAGAAAACTCCACAGGTATGGGCTATCTACAAAGAGGTACAGGACTATTACGATAAAGGGATGCGTGTAGATGACGATATTACGATCCTGTTTAGCGACGACAATTGGGGAAACATACGTTATCTCCCTAAAAAGCAAGATCTTAATCGCAAAGGCGGATATGGAATGTATTATCATTTCGATTATGTTGGTGCCCCTGTTTCATACCGGTGGCTTAATGTTACTCAAATAGAACGTACCTGGGAGCAGATGAAGCTTACATACGAACATGGCGTCAAAAACTTATGGGTAGCTAATGTCGGCGACATCAAGCCAATGGAATTGCCAATCAGCTTATTCATGGACTACGCATGGGATCCCAACTCTATACAAGCTAAAGATTTACCCGAATATTACGTAAAATGGGCTACTCAGCAATTTGGTGATGAATATGCTACTGAAATAGCAGAAATACTTTCGCTATATACAAAATACAATGCCCGCCGTACTCCTGAAATGCTTACTCCGGATACCTACAGTATTGAAAATTACAGAGAAGCTGACAGAGTAGTTGATGAATATAACGAACTTGCAGCAAGAAGCAGAAAAATCTATAATCAGCTGCCTGATATTTATAAAACGACATTTTACCAGCTGGTACTATCACCCGTTGAGATGTGTAACAATGTTTTAGAAATGTATGTCTCAGCAGGAAAGAACAAATATTATGGAGAACGGGGTGCCGCATCAGCCAATTTCTATGCTGAGAGGACAAAGCAATTGTTTGATAAAGATGTAGAGCTCACCAAAGAATATCATGAACTGGAAGGTGGAAAATGGAATCACATGATGTCGCAAACACACATAGGCTATACTTACTGGAATCATCCTCCATTGAACATGATGCCGGCAGTTTCTTATGTACAGCTTCCAAAAGCTGCTGAGCTTGGATACCTTCTGGAATATGGCAGCAGACCTGTATGGGGATGGATAGATGTTGAAGCAGACTGGGACTTCAGCCGTTCTTTTCTTCAGTTCGATCCTGTTAACAATCAGAATTACTACATTGACATTATTAACAAGGGTCAGGAGATGCTTAGCTACACTGTCAGGGCTAAGGAAAACTGGATTAAGCTTTCAAAAGAACAAGGCGCTACTTTGTACAATGAAAAAATATATGTCAATATAGACTGGGACAAAGCCCCAAAAGGCAATGCAACAGGTGAAATTATGATTTCCGGTGCAGGGAAAGAATATCCGGTTAAAGTGCCAATCAAAAATGAACAGCAACCTATTATAGGTTTTGCTGAAAACAATGGAGTAGTAGCAATTGAAGCAGCAAGCTATACAAAAAAGACTGACACAAAAGATGCGTATTGGACAGTAGTTCCAAACTTAGGGCGTACAGGTTCATCAATAATAATTGAACCGGTGACTACAGAAAGTAAAACTCCCGGAATTAATTCACCTCAACTGGAATATGAGTTTACATCTCCCGGAACAGGCAATCTGAAAGTGAATACTTACCTTTCTCCCACACAGGATTTTAAGAAACAAGGAGGATTAAAATTCGCTATTGCCATCGATGATGAAGAACCACAGATTATCAACATGAACGAAGGGGAGATAAAACCTGATTATGAATATGCTGACTGGTGGACTAAGTCAGTAGCTGATCATATAAAAATAAAGACTTCAAATCACAAAATTGAAAAGTTGGGGAAACACACATTAAAGATATGGATGATAGATCCGGGGATTGTATTCCAGAGATTTGTAATTGAGACAGGGAAATCAAAACCAAGTTATCTGGGTCCCCAAGAAAGTAAGTATTTTACAGCCAATTAAATATTAATTGATGTTTTGTTTCTATAATTCACTATATTTGATGCATAATAGAAACAAAGCAACTAATGAACTTTATTGATTTTAAGAATCAACTGTTTGAGCTTGCCTGTTTTAATATCCATCAGATATATGCATGGCAACCTGATTTTGATCGCAATAACCTGACCCGGTGGGTAAAGAAAGGTTATCTTATCAGGCTAAGACAAGGTTACTTTACTTTTCCCGAATACAAAAATAAGCCGGACTATTACCTGTATTTGGCCAATCAGATATATCGTCCATCTTATATCAGTCTACATTCTGCATTGGCTTTTTATGGAATGATACCGGAAGCTGTAGTTCAAATCACAAGTGTAACATCACTCAAAACAGCTTCATTTACTAATGATTTCGGAGAATACTCTTACAACAGCATTAAAGAGAACCTGATGTTTGGATATGAATTAAAGCCAATTGCCGATAATCTCACAATACGGTTTGCTACACCTGAAAAGGCCTTACTTGATTTGTTGTATCTGTATTCATTCTACGACAATGAACAAGAGCTCGAAGAACTAAGATTGGATGAAGATTACCTGAGCAAGGAATTGAATAAGAACTTGCTGATGAGTTATAATACTAAATACCAAAGCACAGCACTTAACAACAGGGTTAAGCTTCTTTTCAAAATATATAATTTATGATTCAGATTGAACAAATAAGAAACTATTTCCCTGCCCATATCCGGGATAATTCCATATACAACAAGTATATGCTAAAGGAATACTTGCAGCTAATGATTCTGGACTATCTTTCATCTACCCGGCACATTCGGAAAATAGCTTTCATAGGAGGAACAAACCTGCGACTTGTAAAAGGTATTGATCGCTTTTCTGAAGACTTGGATTTTGACTGTAAAGACTTGTCGAAAGAAGAATTCATTGAAATAACTGATGAGATAATAAAATATCTAGAGCGTTCAGGTTTTCGTATAGAAACTCCGGATAAAGAGAATCCTAAATTAACAGCTTTCAGACGTAATATATACTTCCCGGAATTATTGTTTGATCTTGCTTTAAGCGGTCACAAAGAAGAGCGGTTTCTAATAAAAGTTGAAAGTCAGGATCAGGGCATTGAATATGAAACTATCATGACTAACATCAAAGGTTGTGGTTTCTTTTTCCCATTTCCTGTACCCTCTGTTGGAGTTCTTTGCAGCATGAAAATAGCAGCCATGTTAAACCGCTCAAAAGGACGTGACTTTTATGATTTGATGTTTCTTTTATCGCAGGCAAAACCTGATTATGATTTTCTGTCAAAAAGATGTAGAATTAATAATCTTATTGAATTTAAAGAAGCAACATATAAACTTCTTGACACTGTTGACATGAACAAAAAGCAAAAGGATTTCGAACATCTTCTTTTCAACAAGACAAATAGTGCGAGGATTTTACGATTCAGGGATTTTATAGATTCATTGGCAGAGTGAAATAAAAGCATGCCGAATAGATTTATGAGTTTATTTCAATGTATGTGAAGTTATTCGTGCTAGACTTCCTCTTCTGGAAAATGAAGAAAGTAGAGCAATTGCCCTAATTAATGCAATTCAGGAGGGGTTAAAAAGTTCGGTAACAGAAGGCTTTGGTGAAAACCTTAAAAAACTAAAATCAGAAAAGAAGAATAATGGCTAAATTTATCTTAAGGCAGAAAGCCATTAATGATTTAAATGAAATTTTTCATCATTACTACGTATTATCTGAAACCTACCTCATTCGTAATTCAATCGAAAATTGTATTACTTTTTTGGAGTTTCAGTAGAACTTGGTAAGAACTTGGTAAGAACTTGGTAGGTAGTTGGTGCCTATGTGGTTCCTCCCAGTCTTATCCTAAAAATGGTACACAGTTTTTTTTTTAAATTCCATTAAAAAAAAGTACACTCCACGCTGGTCTGAATTTGCAATCCCGACCTCATCAACAAAAAGACTCAATACTATTTCATACCGACCAGCAAGATAGATTACAAATCCTTAGTTTATAATGACCGGGATCGCAAACACAGGTCATTTAAAAACGTTTGTACTTGACAGTTAATAATCAATAAAAAAAGTAATTTTATGTTGGTTCTTTAAGCCTTATACATATTTTTGTTGCATTAGAATTATTAGTTTAAGTAATTAAAACTAATAATTCCAAATGTGACATTTAATCAAAGCACAGATATTAAGCTCTTTGCGCAAATAATAAATAGAAAATTACAAATTATAAATTCCTGAAGTGTATGAAGACGTTGATGGTATATTTAGACGCTTTTTCAACGATAATAGTCGGAACTCCTATCGCTTATTTCGTGTTGCGTTATTTCTTTAAAGGTTCAATGCTCCTTCGTATTTCATTTATTTGGATAATAAATATTTTTATTGCCGATTTGATTAACAATTTACAACGAATATTCCCTGAATTACTTCCAATCTGGGTTACACTTCCTCTTGGTACAGTTATCACAATATATTGCTTTTATTTAGTTTCAAAATATACAAGAAAACCACTTCAGGAGTCAATAGAAAAGATAGAGATGTTATCTAACGGGATTTTAAATGTCAATGTCGATCACGAAAAGATTCATAATAACGATGAAATAGGTCAAATCAACACCACAATTTATAAGCTGTCAACAAACTTAAAGAAGGTAATCGGTGAAATAAAAGCTAACTCTAATAATCTATCAATTAATAGTCAGCAGTTGGGAGCCATGTCTGAAGATCTTTCATCCGGAGCGGCTGAACAAGCATCGTCGTTAGAGGAAATTTCGGCCATGCTTGAGGAGTTAGCCGAAGTTTTGAACAAAAACATGGCTAAGGCTCAAAAGACGGTAGGAATTACTGATCAGAGCCAAAAGATGGTTTCGGGAGTTGCGTCAGGTACCGAGCAAATGATTGGGTCGTACAGACAAATTGCCAATAAGATTAAAAGCGTGAACGATATTGCTTTTCAGACAAACATATTGGCTTTAAATGCTGCTGTTGAAGCCGCCCGGGCTGGAGAACAGGGCCGCGGTTTTGCGGTGGTGGCAGGCGAAGTGCGTAAACTTGCCGATGGCAGCAAAAACCTTGCAAGCGAAATTCTTAACGTTTCAAATGAAAGTGTTAAAATCACCCAGCTTGTTGAAAGAGAAGTGTCTGAGATGTTGCCTCAGATCACCGAATCGACTAGTTTAGTGAAAGACATTGTTGACTCGACCATTGAACAGCATACCGGCATCTCGCAGGTAAACATATCATTACAACAATTGAACAAAGTTACCCAGCAGAATGCAGCTTCATCGGAAGAGATGGCAGCCAGTGCCGAAGAGCTGTCCATGCAGGCAGACTCGATGAATAAGCTGATCTCATTTTTCAGAATATAATCATAGCCCAAACCGACATCGATTATTAACGAAGAGAATGCAGGGATAGAATCCGGATATACTATGTACTTAGCAGACTACGGGCAAAGAGCAAGCAAAGTACCACCAAATACCATAATAACAGTTTATTATGGTATTTGGTGGTATGTTGGTGGCAGTTTGGCACGAATTAGTTCTACTCTAAAAATGGTCATAGTTTTATAGTCGGCAAATAAGTCTTAATACCTTATTCCAAATACAACTTTTTATTGTTGATAAGTTTTAAATTTTTATTTTCCTTTGATTAATTATAAACACTATATTTGACAATATTTGTCAAGATAATATTTTCAAATTGAAAACGACAGGAGAAATAATCAGGGAAAAGCGAGAAAAGAGAGGCATGTTATTAAGACATGTTTCTGCTCAACTAGATATTGACACCGCTATTCTTAGTAAAATAGAACGTGGTGAAAGAAAAGCTACAAGAGATCAAATCATTAAGTTAGCCGAAATTCTTGAGATCAATAAGGAATCACTGATAGTTCAGTATTTAAGTGAAAAGATACTTTATGAAATTCAGGATGAAGATTTAGGAATCCAAGCTCTGAAAGTTGCAGAAAAAACTATTAAATACGGAGTGAAAAAAATCAAATAAAATGGCAGAACTATTATCAATTAAAGAGGCAAGTCAGTGGGCAAGTGAATTTCTGGAAAAGAATGTAACTACCTCCAACATTTCGTACTTAATCCAATATGGAAGGATTAAGAAAATTGGTGAAAATGGTTCTACACAGGTTATTAAAGAGGAATTAATTGAATATTATAAAAACCAAAAAAAGTCTCGCCAGGAAGAATGGAAAGAACAATTAGGAAGTGATTTAAATTGGGCTTTGTCTTTTGATCAATACAAAGAGGCAGAAACTACAAAACACGTTCACAGACTTCATCCCTACAAAGGAAAATTCATCCCTCAATTAGTGGAATACTTTTTAGATGGCCATACTGATAAATTTAAGAAAGAAGTTTACTTTAAACCTGGTGACATAGTTTATGACCCATTCTCAGGTAGTGGTACAACAATGGTTCAAGCATGTGAATTAGGAATTCATTCAATTGGCAATGATGTTTCTGCTTTTAATGCACTAATTGGTAATTGCAAAGTGAAAAAATATAACTTCGTTGATGTACAGACTGAAATTATCAGAATTACACGAGCACTTAAATCTTTTTTATTAGACCATAAAACAATTGAATTTGAAGAAAGACTTTTAAAGGAGTTGAATATTTTCAACAATAAATATTTTCCTGTTCCGGAATATAAATACAATGTAAAACGCAAGGAAATTGATGAAAAAAAATATGGAGAAGAGAAGGAAAAGGAATTTCTACCAATATATAACGATTTAGTTAAAGAATTTGATATTAAACTCCGTCAGGACAAGGAAGATTCTTTTCTTGACAAATGGTATACTCAACATATTCGGGATGAAATTCAATTTGTTTTCAATGAAATAAAAAAGATAAATAATCCTGATACAAAGAAAATCGTCAGTGTTATCTTAAGTCGTACGATAAGAAGTTGCAGGGCAACAACTCATGCTGATTTGGCAACCTTGCTGGAACCTATAACTACAACATATTACTGTGGTAAACATGGGAAGATATGTAAACCCTTGTTTTCAATCAACAAATGGTGGGAAACATATTCAAAAGATACTATAAAAAGATTGGTTCAATACGATAAAATCAGGAAAGACACTTTTCATACTTGCTTAACCGGAGATAGCCGTGATATTGATATAATTGAAAGACTTAATAAACTTAATCCTGAATTTGCAAGTCTGGTTGAAAAACAAAAAATCAAAGGAATATTTTCTTCTCCACCATATGTTGGCTTAATTGACTATCATGAACAACATGCTTATGCATATGATTTATTTGGATTTGAACGTAAAGATGATTTGGAAATAGGTCCGTTATTTAAAGGACAAGGTAGAGAAGCCAAACAAAGTTACATTGAAGGAATTAGTGCTGTATTGAATAATGCAAAGAATTTTCTTATTGATGACTACGATGTATTTCTTGTCGCTAATGATAAATACAATATGTATCCGAAAATAGCAGAAAATGCAGGAATGCAAATAGTTAATCAATATAAACGACCAGTATTAAACCGAACTGAAAAGGATAAAGGGGCTTATGCTGAGATAATTTTTCATTTAAAAAATAAGTAAATGGCAAAAGTTAATTTAGATGCTATAATTCCAAGAGAAGATTTTGAAACTACTGGCGAAAATAAAACATATAATACATTTTCAGAATTACCCATTTATCAATTAACCAATGTTTTATTTTTGCCTTATCTTCGAAAACCAGACTTTCAAAGAGAAACGAATGAATGGGATCCAAAAAAAATCTATGAGTTTATTGAAAGTTTTATAAATGGAGATTTAATACCATCAATAATACTTTGGCGTAACAATTCAGGATTATATTTTGTAATTGATGGCGCACATCGACTAAGCGCTCTATTGGCTTGGATTAAAGATGATTATGGCGATGGTGAATTGTCATTAAAATTTTTTGATGGTCAAATTAATGATGAACAAAAACAAATAGCTGAAGAGACAAGGAAACTAATAAATAAAAAAATAGGTTCTTATCAAGATATAATTAATTCACATGATACTGGTAACTCTGTCCTAATTGAAAAAGCAAAAAATATAGGGTATTATTCTTTAAATCTTCAATGGGTTCCAGGAGATGCTAAAAAAGCTGAACATTCATTTTTTAAAATAAATCAACAAGGTGTAGCATTAAATAATACTGAAAAAAAATTATTAGAGAATAGAAACAAAGGGAATTGTATTGCTGCAAGATCTATTAAAACTGGTGGAACTGGACATAAATATTGGGCAGATTTTAACGCAGATGTTCAAAATGAAATTCAAACTATTTCAGAAGAGATTAATAAATGCTTGTTTACCCCCCCCTTATTAGGTCCCGTAAAATCACCAGATTTACCAATTGCTGGAAAGATTTCCTCCTCGCAGACTATTCCTTTAATTTTAGATTTTGTAAATATCGTTAATAAAATACCAGTCGATTTTAAAGACATACTACAAGATGATAAAAATGGAAGTGACACTCTAAAATATTTAAAAACCGTTCGAAAAGTTGTTTGGAGAATTAATAGTACACATATGTCTTCATTAGGCTTGCATCCACTAGTGTATTTTTATTCTTTTGAAGGAAGACATAAACCAGCATCATTTTATGCAATAGCTGAATTTATTTTAGAACTTGAAAGATTAAACAAATTCTTAGATTTTATTAAAGTCAGAAAACAATTTGAGCAATTTTTATTAAAATATTATTATTTACCTCAACAAATTAATGAAAAGTATAAATATGCGAATAAAAGCTATAAGTATATTTCAAACATGTATTTATTATTAATTGAACTATTTATAAAAGATTTGAATATTGATAATGTTGCTGAAAGTATTTGTAATGCAAAGGAATTCAACTTTTTAAAAATTAATCAAAATACTAAAGAAGAAGAAGTTTTTGCAAATTTTACAAGTGAAAAAAAATCTGCCGTATTTATTAGAGAAGCATTGCAAAATCCGATTAAATGCAAAATTTGTAATGGTTTAATTCATCAAAATTCAATAACAATTGATCACATTACAAGAAAAGAAGATGGCGGTTTAGGTTCTATTGAAAATGGACAAGTTGCTCATCCTTATTGTAATTCAACTTATAAAAATTAAAAAATGTCACTTACGAATAATCAAATACAGCAAGTTGAAACAGTTTTACGAAACAGTTTAAGACACAAATTTCAAAATTACAATCCTGAGCCTGCAGTAATGCCATTTCATACAAGGTTACTTGGTCAGGATAGAATGGCTCTGTTTTCATTTATACATTCGTTAAATACTAACTTCGGGACGAGTATTTTTGAGCCAGTAGCTAAGGCATTAGCATTATCAAGTTTCGCAAGTGCAGAATTACAACAAACAGCCGGAAATCAAATTTCATCGGAAGCACATAGAGTAATTCAAAATATAATGGATGATCTTGCAACTGCTAATACTTCCCCGAATAAAATCGAAGAAATAAATACTATAAGAGCTGTATGCCAAACAGGAGAAATGAAAACGGTAAAACCAACAAAAGTTGATGTCAAACTTGTTGGGCATGATGGCACTATTTATTTGTTTGACATTAAAACCGCAAAACCCAATGCTGGGGGATTTAAAGAATTTAAAAGGACACTTTTGGAATGGGTAGCAACAACACTTGCAGAAAATCCAGAAGCAAATGTTCAGACAATTATTGCAATTCCGTACAATCCTTATGAACCACAACCATACAACCGTTGGACAATGAGAGGTATGCTAGATTTAAATAATGAGTTAAAAGTAGCAGAAGAGTTTTGGGACTTTCTAGGTGGACAAGGTACATATACTGCCTTGCTTGACATTTTTGAAAGAATTGGTTTAAAGTTAAGACCAGAAATTGATGCTTATTTTGCAAGGTATAATAGATAGTCTTGAACAATGAACAACACTAAAATATCCATCCGCTTTTTTGATGACCGCGAAGTGAGGGCTTTATGGGACGAGCAAAACGCAAAGTGGTGGTTTTCAGTGTTGGACATAGTAGCAGTTCTAACCAACCAAAACGATTATAACAAAACCCGCAACTATTGGAAGTACCTTAAAGCCAAGTTGAAAAGAGAAAACAGCGAAGTGGTTAGTGCCACTACCCAGTTAAAGATACTGGCATCTGATGGGAAAAAACGTTTAACTGACATGCTCGATTTTAATGGTATTATTGAATTAGGCAAACAATTTCCCGGCAAAAAGGCAATTCAATTTATTGACTGGTTTACTTTTAGTGATGAAAGTATAGATGGAAAAAGCAAAACAAAGGCTTATGCCTTATATGAAAGTTCTTTTATCGAAAGTATTGAAGTAGGCACCACAAAAGGATTACAACAAATACACGCATATTTATTTGGTGGCCTGTATGATTTTGCTGGGCAAATAAGACAGAAAAATATTTCAAAAGGAGGTTTTCAATTTGCCGTGGCTCATTTTCTTGGTGCTACTTTAAAACAAATTGATGAAATGCCTGTAAACACATTTGATGAAATTGTTGAAAAATACGTGGAAATGAATATTGCCCATCCGTTCATGGAAGGTAATGGCAGAAGTATGCGTATATGGCTGGATATGATATTGAAAAAAAGCCTCAGAAAATGTGTGGATTGGAGTAAGATAGGCAAAACAGATTATATGCAAGCTATGGCAGAAAGTCCTGTAAACAGTAAATTTCTAAAAGAATTGCTTAAAAATGCCCTTACCTCCCAAATTGCCAGCAGGGAAATGTTTATGAAAGGGATAGACTACTCATATTACTACGAAGAACTTTGATTCAAAACCCTTTATACTAACTTCATTTTTGTTTATTGCATTTCAAATGTGACCACGATTTGAAATAAATATTTTTGTATATTGCTCTGTCTGATTGTGGCGCGGTCTTTTATGAATTGATGCTGCTGCCGCAATGAAGGGTTGAATATTATTTTAAAATAGCTATGAAAAACTTTAAAACTTTATCACTTCTAGTGCTACTATTAGTGGCATTTGATTTTGCCCGGGGTCAGGATCTGAAACTCAATGATCTTGAATATTTCGAAACACAGGGCGTCAATATTCTGGTGTACAATAACCTTTTTACCGGAGGGTTCAACGATGAGAAGAACGCCGGTATTGAATTGATACACCATGGAGTAAGAACGGGTCAGGGTGGAGCTGTCAGGCTTTCCAACACTCCTGAACAGTGGGACCTTGTACCGGAAGTTTCAAACCGAAAGATAAACAAAGAGGCTAATTCAATTGAATCTAAGTTAAGGTATAAGGATTACGACTTTGATTCACGAGTGGTTGTCACTTCCAAAGGGAAATACGTTGAAATATCAGTTTACCTCGACAAGCCCGTTCCTAAGGCTCTTGAAGGCAGTGCAGGATTTAATCTTGAATTTCTCCCATCGCAATATTGGGGGAAGACTTATTTGATGGATGGCCGTTTCAATCGGTTTCCGCGTTACGTAGTCGGAAACACTATTACCAGACCAAACAGTGAAAAGCCGAAACAATTCAAGGGTTATGTTACTTCAGACGACAGAGGTACAGGCAGATATATTGACCCTCTGCCACTTGAAACAGGACGTACAATTCTTCTTGCACCCGATGAGCCTGAACGAATGGTTAAGATTACTTCAGCAGATGCTGATCTGAAGCTTTTTGATGGCCGCATGATTGCACAAAACGGATGGTTTGTTGTTCGCAGTATTCTTCCTGCAGGAAAAACAGGTAAGGTTTTAACGTGGACAGTTGAGCCAAATGCAATAAAAGGCTGGATAAGAGAGCCAAATATTGGTTTCAGTCAGGTGGGTTACATACCTTCACAACCAAAGGTAGCAGTAATTGAACTCGATAAGAAAGATAAACCACAAGCTAAAGCTTCGATATTTAAAATTGGCGAAGATGGTAATGCTTCAAAAGTATTCAGCGGGAAAATAATTTCCTGGGGTAACTATTTCAAATATCACTATGTTAAATTCGATTTTTCTTCAGTTAAAGAACCCGGTATTTATTACATTCAGTATGGCAAATTTAAAACAAACAACTTTCTTATAGACAACAGCGTTTACGATAAGATCACTGATGCAACCAGCGATGTGTGGATACCAATACACATGAACCACATGTATGTAAACGAAGCTTACAGGGTATGGCATGGTGAACCTTTCAAGGAAGGCTATCTGCAGGCTCCGCCAAACACAGATCATTTCGACCTTCACGGGCAGGGACCAACAACAGATACAAAATACAAAGCACTGGAGCTGATTCCCGGATTAAATATTGGTGGTTTTTTTGATGCAGGAGATTTTGATATCGAGACTGAATCAAACATAAATGTGGTACAGAACTTTGTTCATACCTGGGAATATTTCAAACCTTTACGGGATCAGACTTTTGTTAGTCAGAAGCAACGCTATGTAGATCTTCATCGTCCTGATGGAACACCTGATATATTGCAGTTTATCGAGCATGGAACATTGAACCTGGTAGCTCAGGCAGAGATTATCGGGCACATGTCGCAAACACTTTCCAACTCTGTTCTTGATAATTACCATCATCTTGGTGATGCAGCCTCATTAACCGACGGTCTTCCATATAATCCAAACCTTGGTCCTTATGAGATTGCTGCCGACGGTCAATCGAGTGGAGTAAAAGATGATATGTGGGCATTTACAAGCCGAAATCCGAATCTCGATCTCAGTGCAGCAACTATGTTTGCCTCTGCAAGCCGGGCGTTGAAGGGCTACAACGATGACCTTTCGGCAAGAGCGCTGGAACAATCAAAAAGACTTCAAAAGGAAGCAAATGAACTACTTGCTAAAATGCCGCAGGATAACTTTAGCTTTGGCAGGTTATCCGGCATATCCACCAATCTTCAACTTTACATTTCAACCGGAGAGAAACAATATATCGATAAATTTCTGGAACTTCTATGGCCTGCACTTGACCGCAGTGTAAATTTCAGCCTTTTAACGGCGTTAAATGCAATTCCACACATGGATGCATCTTACAAAGAAAAATTGCGTCCATACGTTGTTAAGTACAAAGAATACATTGAAGGACTTGAAAAAGATAATCCTTACGGAATACCTATTGGTCTTGGTAATTGGGCAGGGGGAGGAATGATGCTGAACTTTGGAACAACTGTTTGCTTTGCAATCAAATATTATCCTGATATTATTGATGTCAGCAATGCATTCAAGACATCCAACTACCTGTTTGGCTGCCATCCGTACCACAATTATTCTTTGGTAGCAGCAGTTGGTGCAACACGTCCAAAGGCAGTTTTCTACGGAAACAACAGGGCTGATTTCTCTTTTATTCCGGGTAATGTAGCTCCCGGTATTCTGTTCAGGAAGCCTGATCACTTTGAAAACTTTGATGACTGGCCATTTCTGTGGGGACAAAATGAAGGTACGATTGCAGGAAATACAGGTTATTTAATATTTGGATCAGCGTTCAAAGAATTATTAAAATAAACATTGTAATTATTTTAGTTGTTTAATGACTTATATTTCAATTACACGTTTAATATTTTTTTCATGAAAAAACCAATAATTATTACACTAGCCGTTTTGGTAATACTAACATTAGCAATGTCTTCATGTAAGACAGAGAAAAAGGATGCTGTAAAAGCAATTGACCCTGCGAATCTTGATTTATCGGTAAATCCTGCCGCCGACTTCGACAACTATGCAAACGGAGGCTGGAAAGTAAACAATCCACTACCTGACGATAAAAGCAGGTTTGGTACTTTCGACAAATTGCGCGACAGTGCAGAAAAACAACTTCAGGCCTTATTTAACAAAGTAAGATCAGAAGATCATGAATATGGAACTATCGGGCAGAAGATTGCAGATATGTACAATATGGGAATGGACTCAGCCACCATTGAGCAACAGGGAGCTGCTCCCTTAAAGCCTTACCTGGAAGAAATATCATTGCTAAAGACCAGCGGTGATGTTCAGCAATACATTGCAAAGATGCATCTTGCAGGAAACGGTCCGCTATTTTCGTTCTTCGGATCAACAGATGATAAGAAAAGTAACATGGTAATTGCTTTGCTTTATCAGGGTGGACTTGGGCTTTCAGATCGCGATTACTATGTAAATCAGGATGACAGGTCGAAAGAAATCAGGGAAAAATATGTGAAACATGTTGAAAAGATGTTTGTCCTTGCAGGAGATGAAGAGGCAAAGGCAGTTGAAAAAGCATCAAAGATAATGTCGCTTGAAACAAGGCTGGCGAATGCATCTATGACAAGAGTAGAGCTTCGTGATCCTGTTAAAACATATAACAAAATGAATCTTAAAGGATTGACAGAACTGTCACCCGGTTTCGACTGGAACATGTTCTTCAGTACAATAGGATTTGCAGGACAGGAAGACATTAATGTCTGCATGCCATTGTTCTTCAAGGAAATAGGTTCAATGATGGCTGATATTCCTGCAGAAGACTGGAAGCCATATCTTGAATGGAATATAATAAATTCAGCAGCAAGCTATCTTTCATCTGCATTTGTAAATCAGAATTTCAGCTTCTATGGCAAGGAGATGACCGGGCAGGAAAAGATACGTGCACGATGGAAAAGAGTACAGGGAACAGTAAGCGGTTCGCTAAGCGAAGCCATCGGACAATTGTATGTTAAAGAATATTTTCCGCCTCAGGCCAAAGAAAGGATGGTAAAGCTTGTTGAAAGTTTGAGAACATCTCTTGGACAAAGGATTGATAATCTTTCTTGGATGAGTGCTGAAACTAAGGTTAAAGCACAGGAAAAGCTTGCGACAATAAATGTAAAGATTGGATATCCTGACAAATGGCGTGATTATTCGGGCTTGGAAATTAAGAAAGACAGCTATCTCGATAACGTATTCAGATCGTGGAAGTTTGAAACAGAATATAACTTCAGCAAAATAAACAAGCCGGTTGACAAGGCTGAATGGTTTATGCCTCCTCAGATGGTTAATGCATATTACAATCCTGCGATGAATGAAATAGTATTTCCGGCAGCAATATTACAGCCACCGTTCTTTTATCTTGATTCAGATGATGCTGTAAATTACGGAGCAATTGGAGTAGTAATCGGGCATGAAATGACACACGGCTTTGATGATCAGGGTCGAAAGTTTGATAAAGATGGTAACTTAAACGACTGGTGGACTGAAGAAGACAGCAAGAAATTTGAAGAAAAGACTAAAGTTCTTGTAGATCAATACAATCAGTTTATTGTACTTGATACAGTACATGCAAATGGTCAGTTATCACTGGGTGAAAACATTGCCGATCTTGGAGGGCTGAGCATTTCATATCAGGCATATAAAAATTCAAGCAAGGAAACAAAATCAATAGATGGGTTTACTCCGGATCAAAGATTTTACCTGGCTTATGCACATGTATGGGCAAGCAACATAAGAGACAAAGAGATATTAAGGTTAACACAAGAAGACGAACATTCACTTGGAAGATGGAGAGTTATAGGGCCATTGCGCAATGTAACTGAATTCCACAATGCATTTGGGATAAAAGAAGGTGACTTCATGTATCTCCCTGGAAATGAAATGGCAGCTATCTGGTAATAGATAGTTCCCTTGAATTAAAAAAGAATCCCTGCCATCTCATTATTTTGTTGATGGCAGGGATTCTTCATAAAGAACATTGATAATAATCAAAGTAATCTTTCTTCGAGTATAACTCCTTTTTCATTTAGCAGCATAACAGATCTTATAAGTTCTGTATCTCTGAAAATAATTTCATAAGTTATAGAATTGCCTTTATTAATCATAACGGCATTCATTAGTTCACCTTTTTTTCTGACAGTATCAAGAATGTTACCCGGAAGGAAACCTTCAGGAAGGAACATTTTGTATACTTTCAATTCTCCATCCTTATCGAAGTTTGCAATATATTCAATGCTATCTTTGTAAAAAATAGCCTCATATGAATCACCTGATTTATTCCATTCAATATTAATGACATCAGGAAATTTTTCTTTCAATGCATTTATAATCTCTTCCGGGGGTGAAAACGGGGAGCTTTTAAAAATCTTAGTAAAAAAATTAATCATCTGTAAATATTAATTAATGATTTATTGTTTTGACGAAAAAAAACTAATACGTAACAAAATATCGGATTATTTATCCCAAAATTTTTGTTTGTATAAATAAACAACCCTGGCTCTTGCTCTTTTAAGGCGCATTTTTGCAGCATCTTCACTTACTCTGAGTGATTCACCTATTTCTTTCATTGAGAGATTATCCTGATACTTTAAAATAAGGAGAGCTTTTTCTTCCGGGTGAATCATGTCGAAAATAATCATCATTTTATCGTAATCAATTTCATTCATATTTTCATCAGTTTCATCTATGATTTCAGGGATTTCATTTTCCCTGTTATATTCCGGATAGTGAAGTTTCTTTTTAAGTCTCAAATAATCAATACAATGGTTATAAGACAAAGAATAAAGCCAGGAAGAAAAAGATGAACGATTTTGGAAACTGGAAAGTTTTTCGAAAGTTTTTGAGAATATATCTTCAGTAAGTTCTTCGGCAAGCTGACGGTTTTTTACAAGCCCGTAACATTTGTCGAGAACCTTTTTATGATAACGTTTATATAAAACTTCAAAATGAATAGACGAATTTTCGTTCTGAATTACGTTAATTAATTCGTCATCAGTCATTAATTTGATTAATGTTTTCTTCATTTACTAAATTTTATATACTTTTACACCGGAATTATTAAACACGACGTTAAATTTTTAAAACAAAATTAACATCAGCATAATTAATTCATTTTGTATGATTTAGGTTAAAGTTTAAAAAAAAATAAACTATAATGCGAACATACAAAAAAAAAATTTGATTATAAGCTGTTACTTTGAAAACCAATGTCGTCTTAATAACAAGAATGTTGAATTTATAACAAAAACATGATCTTCTTCTGACTATCAGAAGTAAACAACAAATTATTAAACATAAATTTTTATTAAAATGAAAAACAAATTATTATTAAGCCTTTCAGCACTCGCTATTGCTATGTTTGTGTTATCAGGATGTGCAAAAGTACCTCAAGTTGAAATCGACAACGCTACAGCAGCTATCGAATCAGCAAGAACAGCACAAGCTGACGTTTATGTACCTGAAGTATTTGCAGCTCTCCAGGATTCAATGAATGTTGCAACTGAATCAATTGAAGCTAAGAAATCAAAATTATTCAAAAGCTACAAGAAAGAAAAAGCTCAGTTAGTTAACGTTGTTGCACTTGGTGAAGATGCAAAAGCTAAAACTGAACAGAGGATCAATGAATTGAAAGCTGAAATTCAGCAGACATTGACTGACATCGCAACAATTGTTTCTGAAAACAAAGATTTAGTTACAAAAGCTCCAAAAGGTAAAGGTGGTACAACTGTATTGATGGCTATCAAAGGTGAAATCGCTACTATTGAAACTACTGCTGCTGAAGTATCAGCTGCTGTTGGAACTGAAAACTTCATTACTACTCTTGACAAAGCTAAAGCTGTAAAAGAACAAGCATTGAACATCAACAACGAATTAAAAGCTGTTATTGAAAAATACACTAAAAAGTAATCAGCTTTTTAATTGATTTTTCAACAATATAAAAAATTGCCCCGGGACTTAACCTTCCCGGGGATTTTTATGTAATATCGATTCATTTAATCAATGAGAAGAAGACTCAAAAGACCGTTTAGAAGAATACTAATTTTATCCCCGTTTGTCATTTTATTTTTAGTTTTTATTATTTTACTTGTTACTAAAGACAAACCTCCTGTTGACGAAATCAAAGATGCCAGGGAAAGCATTTCGAGGGCTAAAGAGGTAAATGCCCAGAGGTATGCAAAGAAATTATTCAATAATGCCACTGCAAGTTATGATTCTGCAATGGAAATTTGGAAGACAGAGAACCAACGTTTTTTCCTTTTCAGAAAATACGATAAAGTAAAGACATTATCGCTTCAGGCTGCCCGGTTGGCAAAAGCTGCAACATCAGAAGCTGACACTAATTCAAAGAACCTTCAAAGAGAAACAAAGAGAGAGATTGACGCCATAAAAAAGAAAATAGATTATTTCCAAAGAAATTTTGACCAGATTCCTCAGGTTGATAATTTCAGGAAACAATACAACAAAGGCCGTTTGCTTTATGAAGAAGCACGCCTTGCATATGATAAGTCTGACTTAATAAAATCAAAGGATAAGATTGACCAATCGAAGAAACTGATAAATACTACATATTTCCAGGCAGAGACTATTCTTAATAATTATTTCAAAAATTATCCTGAGTGGCAGAGATGGTATAAAAATGCAATTAACAACTCCATGTCTTCTAACTCATATTGCATCATAATAGATAAGTTTTCAAGAGAATGTATGCTTTATTATGGTGGTGTTTTAAAAGAAACTTTTGATGTTGACCTTGGAAAGAACTGGATGGGAGACAAGAATCATCAGGGTGATAAATCAACTCCTGAAGGCAATTATAAGATAATTGACAAAAAAGAAAATGGCAGAAGCCGCTATCATAAAGCCCTTTTACTTAATTATCCTAATGAAGAAGATAAGAAAAGATTTGCCATGAATAAAAAAAATGGACTTGTATCCTCATATAGAGGAATTGGTAACCTTATTGAAATTCATGGAGATGGCGGCAAAGGTGCTGATTGGACAGAAGGGTGTATAGCCCTTTCAAATAAAGATATAGAAAGGTTATATTCAAAATGTCCGGTAGGAACACCAGTAACAATAGTTGGTTCATTAAGAACTTTGGAACAGATAATAAATTAAACTTTTTACCTGAATATCCGTTAATTTGTATAATGAATATGAGCGATTTAGAAAACAACAGCACTTTGACCCGGGATACACAAAAGAATGTATTCAGGAGAATACTGTCAAATCAGATATTAAAGAAAGTTTTGACTTTTATTGCTATAGTTATTTTAATAATATTTCTTCCTTTTCTAATACACAGTGCTGTATTTCCATTATCTTCAATCCAATACAAATTATTTTCCACTACCGGCACTGAAGAGTATATAAAAGCAAAAGAATTGTTGGATAATAGTATTGCCCAATATGATAAAAAGCTCATAGGTATGACTCCAAAATCGCATTATCTTGTCATAAACAGCACTGACAATAACTTTTATCTTTATAAAGGTCTTGAGATGGTAAGAAGCGGAAAATGCTCAACAGGAAAGAATACATTGTTGGAGAAAAAAGGGAAGAAGTGGTTGTTTAAAACACCCAAAGGCAACTTTACTGTAAAGCTAAAAAGGACTAATCCGGTATGGACAAAACCGGACTGGGCATTTGTAGAAGAAGGCTTACCGGTTCCGGGTCCCAATCATCCTGACAGGTTTGATGAAGCAACACTAGGTGATTATGCATTAAATTTAGGCGATGGGTATATGATTCACGGAACTGTTTGGCAGAGGTATTTAGGATTACCGGTTACCCATGGATGTATCAGGTTAAATGATGATGATCTGGAAATAGTGTTTAAGTCACTGGAAAAAGGTTCAAACGTATATATTTATTAATCAAACAACGAGTACTGATGAAAGCATTAAAAATAATAGGAATAATAATATTTTCAATTCTGGCCGGTTTGTACCTTTACTTTTACGCTGCTGCCCCAATAATTACAATAAGTAAATTAAACAGTCAGGTTACTTCTGATACAGTATTCATGAAGAAGCATCAATCGATGGTCAACTTTCCAAAGTTACTTCCACAAATTAAAGAAAAGAGTTTTCTTGAAGCTCAGCTTTCATTAGCAAAAAGAGATTCAATCGGTATTGTCATTAACCTTAAGGACAGTACGGTAAATCTTGTAATGAAAGGAGTTACAATCCGAAAATCAAAGATGATAGACTACAAAAAAGACAGAATTTTCAATGGGATAAATGGCCCTGCATACTATAAATACTTTTCGAAACCATTGACAAATGTATCGGAGTATTGCTCAATGATAAAAGAACCTATAGAAAAGAAAACTGCACCTAAGGATACTATAGAAGCATTGAAACAACTCACTATTCCAGATTCAGTAGCTTGTGAACCGGCATATTATTCAGCTACTTTAAGCAATGGATTTAATTTAATAATGGTTCAGCCTGTTTGGGAAACTGATGCTGAAAAAGAGATTGAAAAGAAGTTTAAATCAGATATGAACCGACGGAAATTTTTTCTTAGCAGGATTAGTGATCTTATTAAAAAGGAGACTCCTGATTATAAACCAACCATATTAATTGAATTATCTAAATATGATATCAGGGCAATTTACAGGGGAACACCCTGGAAGCCTGGTGTTGTAATTTATTATTGATTGGAAGGTTTTATCTTAAATTTTCCGCTAACACCAATTTTATCTTCACAAATAATAATCAGTGAAAGTATTTCATTGAAGTTCTTATAATCATTCTGTTGAATATCAATATCGGCAGCTTGTTTTATTTTGTTACCTATTGCAGTTGCCAGAGCATCTGCAAGAGCAGCATCCTTACAAGCAACCATAACTGCATCAGCATTACCAAAGCTAAATGAAGGCCCAATCTTACCGGCTGAAGTGCATATACTTAAAGGTGAGAAAGCGGCTTTTACCTCAACAGATATCTTCCCCGAAAAAGGAGAGTTACCAGCATATATTGAAATCAGAATATCATTATCAATATTCATCCATATATCTCCTCCGTTTTCAACAACAATTTCCTTCACTTTAAACTCTTCACAAATAGCTTTTCCAATATATTCTGCAAATGCACCGGCAACTGCTGCCATTGGGCCTGTACCAGCCTTCTTAGAAGCAACAGCCATAACTAATGCTATTCCGGGAGCTTCGGGAAGTAACTTTATTGGTTCTAAAGAAGATTTGAATTCAGGTTCTCTTTGAATATAATCTTCAAGTATTTCCCTGGTATCAGTAAGTTTTTTCAGAGCGAAGAAAGGAATAATCGGATTGAATGATTTCTTGTCAATACCAATCCATAGGTTTGAGTCTTTATAATTAATCTCAAATGACTCAAACCTTGATATGCCCATGCCTGTTCTGTAAAAACGGGGCTCAGGATTCATCAGTTGTCGTCGCGAAAATCAATTTCAAAAAGCCTGAGAGGACAAGCTTTAACACAAAGCTCACACAAGATACAGTTGTCTTTGTTGAACTCCAGTTCCCATGTATCAGGATTCATAGTAAGGGCACCGGCAAAACATACTGCAGTACAATTACCGCAATTTATACATTTATCCTTATCTAGCTTTAAATCCTTCTCCAGTGGTTGGCAATCAACATTTTCAGATTCAAGATATTTAATGCCCTTTTCAATATTTTCCTGAAGTCCCTCCATTTCAAGAAGAAGGCTTCCCTTTTTAC
The DNA here is from genome assembly GCA_017998095.1 of Prolixibacteraceae bacterium. The sequence continues at coordinate 25,201 of JAGODU010000008.1, forward strand.
CAGGCATTACTTCAGCCTTCAGAATATTAATCCTTATATCGAAGTCCTTGACAAGAATATAACTTAAAGGTTTATCAACATTTTGAGGAGGAAACCTAAGGATGACTTTTCTTTTAACAAAATTGATCATGACTCTTCTCCTCCTTCTTTAAATTCAATTTCTTTCAAGCTATTTAGCGATGTATTTGAAGGGAACATTTGAATAGGTTCCTGAATAAGAAAATCGCCTTGTTGAATTTGTTTTTTTAGAATTTCGGCAATTACTCTTGCTTTAGCGAGGCTTGCCACTGGTGCAGTGCGTACTTTCTGCCCATTGATTTCTATTTCCCCAGAGCGCAGTTGAGCATAGGTAACCTGCCCAAGCTTTGGAGACCCAGGAGAACCATAATCAAGAACACTGGTCAATATCTGATTATTATTAATTGATACTCTTTTTGCCATTTCAACATTAAGAACAGGGATTGGTATTCCAATTCCAACGAACATACTTACACCATATTTTTCATAGTAGGCAGCCTGCAGGAATTCGCTGCTCATTTCCTTAAGGTTCCCAATAACAGCTAATGTTGCTGCATTTGTAACAGGTACCCCTTTTTCATCTTTAGGACGTGTCGTATGGAATTGAGTTCCCGGCCATATAACATATCCTGTCGTCCCTCCTATAAAAATACGTGTTCCGATACCAATGGTTTTAAATTCAGGATCATTTAGAAGAGGACTTAATTCGCCTGCAGTTGAATAGGTTGCATTTTTCATATTAGGTAATAAAGTACCCATATATGTATATTTAATTTTATTGGTTGTATTCGTAGCAACATTATAATTCTGGTATGCATTGCGAGGATTAAAAAGGATCATTTCATTTATGGAATCCTTATTAATGATAGTACGGATATGCTTTCTCGGATAGCAGTCGGTTCCTTTTCCCCAGGCTTCAAGTATTACATCTTTTCCTTCGATAAGCTCTTGAATTACATGGGCACCGCCATAGTCCGGTCTTTCAGAACCTGTTGAAGTAGCACCAAGATATGTGTCTACAGCAGCAAGACCACCATAGGCAGGAACTCCATTTAACCTGATTTTTTCCATGCGGATAGGAGGATTTGCATGACCAAAGTTGATAAATGCACCACTTGAGCACATTGCCCCGAAAGTAGCAGTAGTAACAATATCAACTTTTTCTACAATCTCCTCTGGTGTAGCAGTAAGAGCCATCTTTGCAACTTCTTCGGCTGTAAGAACAACAGCTTCTCCCCTGCTTATTTTATCATTTATTTCTTTATAGGTTTTTTCAACTGCCATTATTGCTTTTTTTAAAATAAACCAACAGACAAAAATAGCAGCAATTTGAATAACTTCAAAGGATTATATTACTTGAGTAAACACTGATAAATCAGATCGCTGAATTAGCAAAATTATTATTGTAAATAATAAGCCCTTTAGTTTTTTTATTCTTAGCCAGATTGGAAGGTATTTCACCGGATAACATATTATTGGAAAGATTTATATACTTAAGATTTTCCATAAAAGATAACTCTTCAGGAATACCACCAAATAATTTATTATTGCTAAGATTAATTCTCGTCAGATCTTTCATTGAATTGAAATCTTTGGGGATTTCTCCTGTGAAATCATTATTAGAAAGATTCAACCATTTCATTTTATTCAAAGAACTCAGACCGGAAGGGATATTGCCATTCAGATTGTTATTTGAAAGGGATAAATAAACAAGATTTTTTAAAAGGTGAATAGATTCCGGCAGGCTTCCTGAAAGGTTATTATTACACATTGATAAACCTCTTAACCCAGATATTTTTGTAATAGATGATGGGATAGTACCTTCAATTAAGTTGCTGGATAAGATAAGTTCTTCAAGGCTCTCAAGGTTACCAATATTTTCAGGAATTACACCAGTAATTTTATTATTTGCGCAATTAAAGAATCTTAAATATTTAAGGTTGCAAATAGAAGCAGGTATTTCACCTGATATTTTGTTGCCATACAGGAAAAGTTCTTTTAAATGAGTTAAGTTACCTATTTCTGATGGGATATTTCCAATAAGATTGTTTGCATTCAAACTAATGGAAGTTACATGCCCATTGATAACAGTTAGTCCATACCAACTGGATGGAGTATTGGTTACAAGCCAGTCTCGATTCTGTAACCAGGTTTCACCTTTAGTACTCTCGTAAATTTTAATTAGTGTTTCAAGTTCAGATTGAGGAATTTCTTTTACATACTCTTTCTGAAAAAACCCTCCTGCCTTTAAATTAAAGGAAAACAGGATAAAAAGGAAAGTAATAATAAGGTAATTAGTTTTCATGTGATAGTATTTTATAGGCAATCAGTTTCATTTAAAATTACAATTTACTATGCAAATTTACAAACTGCTATCATAATATAAATCAGGAATTAAAGTGCTAAATTCACATTTTGACCAAAATCATTTTTTTGGTGATAAAATAAACTTTTTGTTTGGTGAAATGATGTTTTTTGTGTTTTTTATAAAAATCTCATAAGGAAGAAATATTATTAAATCAAATAGGGTTTGACTTTTACAATCTTATAAACCTCTGGATTTATAATTTATAATTATTTTTGCCCATTAATCTTTAAAAAGATGGAACAAGATCTATTCATTTACAACACTCTTACAAAGAAGAAAGAAAGATTTGAACCCTTAAATCCGGGTAGAGTAGGTATTTATGTTTGCGGGCCAACTGTATACGGTCATGCTCATTTGGGTCATGCAAGACCTGCAATAACTTTCGATCTTGTGTTCAGATATTTAAAACACCTTGGTTTTAAAGTCCGCTATGTCAGAAACATTACTGATGTTGGGCACCTTGTAAATGATGCAGACAGCGGAGAAGATAAGATTGCTAAGATTGCTAAGATTGATCAGATTGAACCAATGGAAGTTGTGCAAACATACACTAACTCCTATCACAGAAATATGGATCAGTTGAATGTTCTTCCTCCAAGTATTGAACCTACTGCATCAGGACATATTATTGAGCAAATTAATCTTGTTTCAAAAATTTTAGAAAACGGCTATGCATATATAAGTGAAGGTTCTGTTTATTTTGATGTAGAAAAATACTCTAAAGACTATAACTACGGAAAACTTTCGGGAAGGAAGATTGAAGATCTTTTATCGAATACCAGAGACCTTGACGGGCAGGATGAAAAAAAATCAGGATTAGACTTTGCACTATGGAAGAAAGCTCAGCCTGAGCATATAATGCATTGGCCATCACCATGGAGTGAAGGATTTCCCGGTTGGCATACTGAATGTACAGCCATGAGCAAGAAATATTTGGGAGAACAATTTGACATACACGGAGGAGGAATGGATTTAATGTTCCCTCATCATGAAGCTGAAATAGCGCAAAGCTGTGCTTCCATAGGTGGTGAATCAGTAAAGTATTGGATGCATAACAATATGATTACAATTAATGGCCAAAAGATGGGAAAATCGCTTGGAAATTCCATTACGCTTGACCAATTCTTTGCCGGAGACCATCCTCTACTTGAAAAGCCATATTCCCCAATGACAGTAAGATTTTTTATTCTTCAGGCACAATACCGAAGTACTGTTGATTTTTCAAATGAAGCTTTGCAAGCTGCAGAAAAAGGATTGGAAAGACTAATGAAAGCGGTAAATTCTATTGATAAAATAAACGTATCAGAAAAATCAACCGTTGAGATAACTCCTTTGATAGAAAAATGTTATGAAGCTATGAGCGATGATTTCAACAGCTCAATAGCAATAGCAAATCTTTTCGACGGTGTCAGGATTATAAATTCACTTCTTGATGGAAAAGAAACAATTGATAAAGAAGGTCATGAATTATTAATTAAACTATTCCACGATTTTGTCTTTGATATATTGGGACTTAAGGGTGAAGAAATTAATTCTGGCAATAATGAAATCCTGTCTGATGTTGTAAATCTTCTTCTCAATTTAAGAATGGAAGCTAAAACAAATAAAGACTGGGCTACTTCTGATAAAATAAGGAATGAATTAACAAAACTTGGTTTTGAAATTAAGGATAAAAAGGATGGTTTTGAATGGGAATTGAAGAAATAGTTTATTTTTATCATTCCAAACGAAACTATGCTGTTTAATTCACTCATATTTGTAGCCTTTGCTATAATCTTTTATATTGTTTCCAGATTAATAGGCAACAATGTAAAAGGCAGGCTTATCTGGCTCACTTCAATGTCGTTTTTATTTTATGGCTGGTGGGACTGGCGATTTCTCTTCTTAATTGTTTTCAGCGGGATGGTTGATTATATCGCCGCTCTGGGGATGAAGAAATACGAGAAATATAAAAAAATCCTGCTTTACTCTTCATTATCAGCTAACATTGGCGCACTTTCAATATTCAAATACTCAGGATTCATTGCTGAGAACATTGATAATCTGCTTGGCCTTACAGGTCAATTTTCATTATCAGCAAACATTAATGATTTCTTTTTGATAACGCCTGTAGGTATAAGCTTTTATACTTTTCAAAGTATGAGTTATACTATCGATGTCTACAAGAAAAAAATAGAACCTACGAGGAGTATACTTCATTTTTTTGCTTTCATTTCTATGTTTCCCCAATTAGTTGCAGGACCGATATTAAGAGCAAAAGATATGTTACCTCAACTTTTAAAAGTTACTCCTGTTACTAAAGAAGAGTCATGGAACGGATTCCGGTTTATAGTAAAAGGGTATTTCAAAAAAGTTGTAATAGCAGATAACCTTGCTCCTTTGGTTGTAGCAGCTTTCAGCAGCCCGGGGATAAGTCAGTCGTCTCTATACTGGTGGGGAACAATAATCGCTTTCTCGCTTCAAATATTCTGTGATTTTGCAGGATACAGTGATATAGCAAGAGGTTTGGCCAAATGGATGGGTTATGATTTCCCGGATAATTTCAACCATCCATATATTTCAGGTTCCATGAGGGAATTCTGGACCAGGTGGCATATTTCATTATCAACATGGTTCAGGGACTATGTATACATTCCTTTGGGAGGAAACAGAAAAGGGAAGGCACGTGAATACCTTAATCTCTGGATTACAATGGTATTATCCGGATTATGGCACGGGGCAGCATGGACGTATGTTGCCTGGGGAGGATTGCACGCTTTCTTCTCTTCTGTTGAAAAAATAACAGGATGGCCGGAGTGGTTTAAAAAATACAAATTGCTAAAAATAATCGGAGGTATTTTAGTATTAATACAGGTAAATATTGCATGGGTATTCTTCAGATCTGATTCTATCTCTCAGGCATGGGAAATAATCAAAGTGATGTTTTCATTTAAGGGAGAGCTGAATACCGGTTGGGGAATAAATGGAACAGTATTTATAGGATTAATGATAATCAGGGAAATAATTGAAGCAGCAGGGTTAGGCAGATATGTTAACAGAACTGATAAAAAATGGATCTGGATAGAAATAATTACTTTAGCTTTAATGATTGCTGCAATAGTATTTCTTAGAGGACCCGGAAGTGAATTTATTTATTTTCAGTTTTAACATGAATGTGAATAAAAAAATATTGTACACTTTATCGATAGCTGTAATTTTAATAACAGCACTTAGCTTCATTCTTCCTAAAAATGAAGAAAAATATCTTGGTGACCGCTTCTGGGCAAAAAAGACTTTTGCCCCGGCAATATTTGATGCCGTAATTATTGGCGATTCAAGAACATACAGAGGGGTTTCACCTTCAATAATGACTGAATACCTTCCGGAGAAGAAAATTTTAAACTTTGCTTATTCTAATGGAGGTCTGAATAACTTTGTTTTTGCAGAAGCCGAGAAAAAACTGTCAACGAATAATAATAAAAAGTTTATCATTATTGGAATAACAGCAAATACACTTTCCGGGTTTACCAGGAACAATGAACAATTAATTTTAGAAAAATCACGCCCCAGGGAAGATGTACTGGAAAGAATATATTTTAACGGAATATTATATCACTTCTCATCTGTAACTCCTGAACAAGTTGTCGATTTACTCAAAAATAAACCTGTTCCCAATTATTATAGAAACAGGTATTATCCCGATGGGTATGTAGAGTCTGATAAATTTCCTAAGGACACTATGGAAGCCATACCCTCATATTACGATGATTTTACAAAATATAAAGTTGATCATCTATATATTGAGGAGCTTATTGGTCAAGTAAGGAAATGGAATGAAAAAGGGATAATGGTAGTAGGTTATTGTCCTCCTGTTTCCTATCCTATGAAAGAATTAGAAAAGACAATGGGCTTGTTTGATTATGAATTTATTAAGTCAGAGTTTATAAAAAATGGAGGAAAGTGGATTGACCTAAATTCAAATGAATATAAAACTTATGACGGCAGTCATCTTGAAAGGGAGTCGGCTGAGAAGCTTTCCAAAGTAATTGCAGATTACATTAAGAAAACATCTGATTTATAGAATCAATCTTTTAAATTCTTAAGATTCGATTTTTCTTGAAATTAAAATTTCAATTCCTTTAGCAATAATAAAAATGAAAGTAAGGATAACGATTATTGTTGCCCCAGAAGGAAGGTTAGTATAATATGAAACTATTAAGCCGGATATCATAGCCACAAAACCTATAAGTATTGAAAGAAAAATAATACTGCTGAATCTTTTGGAAAAAAGATTAGAAGTAGCCTGAGGCAAAGTAAGAAGGGATAATACAAGTATTACACCTGAAACTCTTATACTTCCAACAATTACCAATGCAGCAAGAATAATAAGCAGGTTATTGAATAAATTCACAGGCAAATTTCTTGCTTTTGCAAACTCTTCATCAAAAGAAATAGTGATAATCAACCTGAAAAAGAGTGCAAACACCATTATGGTTATCAAACTTATGATACTCATAAAGATTAGGTCTGAGCTTGTTACCGTGAGGATACTTCCAAATAGGAAGTTCATCAGATTGGGTGCGTAGCCGGGTTTTAAAGCAATAAAAATAATACCTATAGCCATCCCAAGTGACCACCAAATTGCAATTGAGGAATCCTGCCTTATGTTACCTTTCCTTGTAAAATAATTGATTCCAAAAGCAGATAAAACAGCAAACAGGGCAGCACCTATCATTGGGTTAATTCCAAGAAAATAACCAATACCAATTCCTCCAAAAGAAGCGTGAGTGATGCCTCCTCCAATGAATACCATTCTCCGTGCTACAATATAAGCCCCGATAATCCCGCATGAAACAGCAGTAATCAGTGATGCAATCAGTGCATTTGTAAAGAAGTCATATTTCAGGAGTTCCATCATCTGAATTAATTATTTTCATGATTATCGTTATGTGACTCAAGAACAGTATGGGGTATTCTGCCATGAGTTATCAGTTGTATCGGGCAATTATATGACTGCAACTGATCCTGAGTTATAATATTTGAAGGATGATAATGAAGCTCCCTGTTAATACAAGCTATGCTTTTTACATAAGAACTTATTGAACCGATATCATGAGTTACAAGAACGATTGCCATTCTTTCGTTTAACTCTTTCAAACGTTTATATAATTCATTTTCAAATTTATTATCTACATAAGTACCAGGTTCATCAAGTATAAGGACTTTAGGATTGGAAATAAGGGCTCTACCAAGAAATGCCCTTTGCATTTGACCTCCGGATAACTCTCCAATCAACTTATTGGAAATATCAGAAATTCCTAGCTGAACAATTATATCCCTGCATTTTTGTTTGTCTTTCGCTGAAACAGATCTATGCCAACTTTCGCTATAACTAATACCTGAAAGTATAACATCAAAAACAGTAATAGGGAATCGTTTGTCGAAGTTATTAACCTGGGGAAGATAACCAATGTCCATTCCTTTATTCCGGATTTTATCAGAAAAAGATATTTCACCTGACAAAGGTTTAATCAAACCTAATATTGATTTAAGCAAAGTAGTTTTACCTCCACCGTTAGGTCCGATAATCCCTATAAAATCATTCTCTGAAATATCCAGTGTCACATTCTCGAGAACAATCTTTGAATTAAGAGCAACAGTTAAACTTTTAATTTTTATTAGAGGTTCCAATGCATCCGGGAGTTAAAGCCTTTTTTAGTTTCATGGAAATCACATACATTTCATTAAGCCAGTTTTCAGAAAGAGGATCAATAGATTCAATTCCTGCTCCTATTTCTTTAGCAATAGCTTCAGCTTTTTCAGTTTCAAACTGTGATTGTATAAAAATTGTTTTTATATTCTCCTTTAAAGCAATGTCAATCATCTTCTTCATGTGAGCCGGACTTGGCGATTTTCCTTCATATTCAATAGAATATTGGTTCAAATGATAATCACGGGCAAAATAACCTAATGATGGATGAAAAATCATAAACGATCTTGTCAGCGAATCACCAAAACAATATCTGATTGAATTATCGAGAGTGTCGATTCTGCTTATGAAATTATGAAGGTTTGACTCAAACATTGGTTTTTGGTCAGGATACTTTTTTATTAGTTCGCTATAAATTGTCCTGGAAATCTTCTTGACATTCTCAGGCGAAGTCCATACATGAGGATCAGTTCCATAATTAAGATCCAATTCTTCTTCATGAGAATGATTATGTCCCTCACTTCTCAGAAGATCAATACCCTTGCTGCAAGAAATAAAATCAACACCTTTTGCTGATTCTGATAATTTTTTCAACCATGACTTTTCAAATCCAAGATGTCCGATATAAAAATAGGCTTTTGAATTAGCCATATCGGCAATTTGTCTTGGTGTAGGTTCATAATCTTCAGGCACGGAACCCGGAGGTAAAATTACATTGACATCAAAGAAATCGCCTGCAATTTGCTGTACGAAATATTTCTGAGGCAAAATACTCACTGAAATAATAGGTTTATCAACCTTTTTATTTTTAGAAGATGCGCTGCACCCAGCAAACAATGCAATCACGAACACTAATATCACAACATACTTCATCTTTAACATCTTTTAAAATTTAATATTCAAATATAATCAGAAAGATGAAAGGTTTAATCCTTTATCAAAAATCAAATTATAAATGCAAATAATACAATAATATAACTAAAAAACACATAAAGAGTTTTAAACTCTTTTATTCTTTTTAGGAGGAACCGGATCATAACCGTGTGTTCCCCAGGGGTGGCAGCGGGAAAGTCTTTTTATTCCTAAAAAAGTACCTGTAAAAGGACCGTGAATCTTAACAGCTTCAATCATATATGCAGAACAAGTCGGGACATGCCGGCATGAAGGTGGTTTTAAAGGTGAAATTGCATATCTGTAAAAATACACTAATCCTAAGATTGGGTAGCTTAATATTTTTGCTAATATTTCACCTGCTCTTTTCACTTTAAAAAATCCTTAAATAGCATACTGGGTTGAATACCATCGTTATTTTGATATTTACCACATTTGTATGTATCGTATTCTCCATTAATGTCATGATAATAAATCTGACATATTTCAACACCCGGGTATATTATAATTGGCTGAACACAAAAGATTTCCAATGTCCAGAAACCTGAAAAACCAACATCGCCAAATCCGGCAGTAACATGAATAAACATACCAAGACGCCCCACAGATGAACGTCCTTCAAGCATTGGAACTAATCCTTCTGTACGTGTGTGCTCAAGAGTTCTCCCAAGATAAAGCTTATTGGTTTCCAAAAGATATCCTTCTTCCGGTATTATTATCTCATGCGCAGTATTTTCCTTTCGCATGTCAAGCTCATTATTGTCGTAAACAAGCAACTTGTTATGAAGCTTAAGATTATAGCTGTTAGGATTTAATTGTTTAGGATTATATGGATCTATGAATATTGTTTTATTCAATCTCTTTTCAATTTCCTTTCCTGAAAGAATCATAATAATTAAAATTTTAGAGTTCAAATATAGTATTTAAAGGACTAACAATAACCAATTCATAAATGACAAATTAAAATACAATCAGCAATATTCAAAAGTGTTAACTTTGCGTTTCAAATATCATAAATAAATATGCTTGAGAAACTTTACGGTAAAACACTGACTGAGTTAACAGCCATTGTTATAGATTTAGGAATGCCACAGTTTTCTGCTAAACAAATTGCTCACTGGCTTTATAAAAAACACGTAGAACTTATAAGTGAAATGAGTAATATCTCATTGAATTTCAGAAATATCCTATCACAAAAGTATACTGTTGGATTAGAAAAACCCGTTAAAACGCAAGTCAGCATTGACGGGACTAAAAAATACCTGTTTCCTGCAGCTAATGAAAAGTATATTGAAACAGCAATGATTCCTGATAAAGACAGGAAAACCATTTGTGTATCATCACAAGTTGGATGCAAAATGGGTTGTGTATTCTGTATGACCGGGAAGCAAGGTTTTAACGGACAACTTACTGCAGGTGAGATATTAAATCAGTTTCGCTGCATAGATGAATTTGAAGAAATAACCAATATTGTCTACATGGGGATGGGCGAACCTTTTGATAATATAAATGAGGTTTTAAAAAGTATTGAAATCCTTACTTCAGAATGGGGCTATGCAATGTCGCCTCACCGGATTACAGTATCATCAATTGGCATTATCCCGGGATTGAAAAGGTTTTTAAATGATTGTGAATGCAATGTTGCAATAAGCCTTCATACACCTTTCGAAGAAGAAAGAAAGAAGCTTATGCCAATACAATCAGCATATCCGATCCAGGATGTTGTAAATGAAATACACAAATTCCCTATTAATAATCAAAGAAAGCTTTCATTTGAATATATTGTTTTTGGAGGTCTCAACGATACCCCAAAACATGTTAAGGAAATTGCCCGTCTTTTAAATGGAGTTAAAAGCCATTTAAACTTAATCAGATTTCATCCTATACCAGACTCTGATTTGCAAAAGACCAATGAAACAAGCCTGCAAAACTTCAAGGACGAATTAAATAAAAAAGGAATTCTTACAACAATAAGGGCATCACGCGGACAAGATATTTATGCAGCCTGCGGATTATTAAGCACAAAAACGATGCTCGAAAAAAGCTGTCCATAGTTACATGGACAGCCACCTAAATCATGTTCCCAATATAATGGGCTTAACTAAATACTAAAACTTAAAAAATCTATTATGAAAAAATTAAAAAACAAAAAGCTTTTGAACCCTGCTTTTCTCGTCACCTTTAAAATGAATCAAATATATCCCCTTTTCAATGTTGGGAATAAATAATCGGGTTTCCCCTGAATTATTAAACCCCACTGAATTATTAAAAAAACATCTTCCTTGCAGATCATAACAGGATATTTCATATACTCTTTTTTCATTACCTGAATAATTAATATTCAATGAACCTGAATTATCAGAAAAGTAGGCAAAAATATCATTGTCACTTAATTCAGTCAGATCTACTTTGTTTAAGCTGGAAACATTAAACCAGTTTATATTAAACTCCCCTGAAATAACTTTAATTCTTACAGTTATTTTTCCTTTAGGCAGTGTTGAGGTTTTAGAAATATTCTTCCATACCTGCCAGCCTCCTGTACTACTTATGCTTACCGAGTGGAGAAGTTTTTCAGTTTCACTTTGCAAAAGCATTAAATCAAATTTTCCGGCAACCTGACTTGCATATCTGTATTCAAAATTATAGTCTCCCGATTCAGTGACATAAATGTTGTAATCAAGATAATCGCCCGGATTTGCATAACCAACATTTAATCCGCCCCCAGTATCAGTGCATGTTTCGGTCTGCATACCGTAATTAAATACAAAATTCTCAGCTTGAATTTTAGCGGGGAGAGAGACATAATTTGTTATATTATTATCTACTCCCCAATCTGAAAAAGGGTCGTAATAGGCGCCAGTTGGAGATTTCAATGAAGAACCACTATAGCTTAACAATATCTTGTCGGTTGAAAATAATTCCTCTTCAGGTTGAATAATGATTTCACTTAAAGAGCTTTCGATATTGAATACATTTTTAATTGCAACTTCCTTATTATTAACTACAAGTTTAAATTCATCGGCAGAAGGGACAGATGAAGCAAGGAATCCAATGTTTGAAAGGACTTTTATATTATTTCCTGAGTCATCAGTTTCCAGGTTGAGAAATTCAGGATAAACGCCTCCAATACCCATTTCACTGTGGAATTTTAAGAAGTTTAAATTAAATCCTTCATTTTCAACGTAGACTTTAAGCTGATGAATTCCCTTTTTAAAGACAATATTTTCAATAGTTATTGTTTTCCAATTAGCCCATCCACCGGTTGCCGGTAAAGAAATTTCTTTAGAAATATGGATACCGTTGAGTTCAAAATGTAGCTTTCCGGTAGAAGAAGCAGCAGCATATCTTATATCAATTGAAAAAGAAGCATCAGATTTTATATCAACAGTATAACCCAGCCATTCACCTTTTGCAGTCCATCCTACATTAAATCCGTTTGTTCCTTCAGTATCGGTACAAGCTTCAATATCCACACCATCATTACGGTAAGAGTATCCGCTGTTCCATGCAGTAAAGGTTCCGGTTTCAGATCTGTAATTCGCTGTATCAGAGTCGAAATAAGCGTATCTGAGAGAACCGAGGTCGTAATCAGTTGCATAGATTATTCCCGGAATTGTATGTTCTTTAAAAGGAACAGCCTTTTTATCATGTATTTGCCGGAACATAGCATCAAGCACGTCTCTGTGGATGATACAATTCTTAAGTTTCATGTTTTCTGCCATTTCCATAAGCCAGGCAGTAGCATCAGAAACGGAAGGTTTAGCACCGGAGCCTTTCCAATAGTCGAGCAATTTCTGATATCCTGCTGTTTTAGGTATTGTAACAGTACCGGTAACAGAGCCTATCTTTTTATAAGGCCACCATGCCCATCCTATATTATTCTGTTCAAGCAGCCGTATAGAGTTGGTGAACCAGACATTTGAATTCTCACCTGATTCGCCCATCCATAGTGGCACGTTATGAGTGTTTCTAAGATCGAGCACCCATTGAATTGTGTTTACAGTATTATAATTCCAGTATCGGTGAAAACTATAAGCCATGTTTTTGTCCCATGGAGGAGTAAGGCCGGTATAATCATTAGCAAAACCATTCCCTTCTATGAATATCAGGTGGTTATTATCAACTTCTCTGATTGTTGCAGTAAGGTTTTTCATAAGGCTTTTCAAAGGGATATTTCCACTCATATCCCAGTTTGTTTCATTTATGAGATCATAGCCCCCAATCCATTCTTCATTTACATATCTTTCAGCAATCTTTTTCCAGAGAGCAACAGTTTTCCTTTGATTTTCTTCACTTTCCCACAAAGAAGGTTTTGAAGTATCATAATCTGAGATATTAGCATCTTTGCCTTGTCCTCCGGGAGTTGCATGAAGGTCGAGAATCAAATATATTTTATTTGCTTCGCACCATTCCAGAAGTTCATCAATCATTAGAAAACCTTTTTCCAGCCAGGTATCAGCTCCTTTAACGGGTTCATCTTCTATAGGAAGAGTAAATAAGTTGTAATGCATTGGAAGTCTGATAGAATTAAATCCCCAGGCTGCCATGCTATCCACATCTTCTTTAGTACAGTAGTTTTTCAGCCATTCGTCATAAAAAGCTTCCATTCCCTCTTTCCCGATAAGATTTTCGATAGTAGCTTTTATCTCGTGCTGAGTACCTGCAAAATCGGCAGTCTCAAGCATATATCCTTCCTGGAGCATCCATCCGCCAAGCCCCATTCCCCGAAGCAATACTTCTTCACCCGCGCCGTTTACAATTTTCTTACCATCGGCATGAAGAAAGCCTGTCCGGCAAAAGCTGTTAAGCGAAAATAGTATTAGGATAGCAGTTAAAATTCTTAATTTCATATTAGTTAGATTTTTATAAATTCTGATTTATAGGTTTCATTGCCATTTGAAATACGCAAATAATAAATTCCTCTTTTCAGAAATGAGATATTTAACTTTTCAGTTCCCCTTTGTTTCAATTCGTTCTTTAAAACCATTCTTCCCATATTATCATAAATAGTTACAATGCTGCCGTCTGTATTTTCAATAGATAAAAAGTCGCTTACGGGATTTGGATAAATAACTAAATCATTCTGAATTAAGCTTTTTGAGGAGGCAGAAGGGATTTTCATTTCAATAGGATTAAAGATGAAGTATCCGGTGCCTTTATTTCCTGAATCTCCGTAGTTAAATATTATCTTGATTTTCTTTATTTTATCAATTTTAAAAGAAGCAATTCCCTTTCCGAATATATGTCCATAAACCTCAAACTCTCCTGTTTTAACAGGATTATCGATGTTAAAGAGGTTACCCTGATCGATAAAGCCTTTTTCATCTATTAAATCAATCCTTATGTTTGATGGAGATGAGCCCTCTTCTGTTTTAATACCTATCACCATTTTGCAATATTCACTGAAATTAATAGGAGAAGAAAAAACATATTCAATACTTGGATTTGAATTTGTATTGCCAATATCAAAGTTTACTCTTATGGCATCATTTTCATCCTTAAGTAAAGTGATGGTATTTTTAAGACTGGAAATTACTTTCCATTCAATTTCTTCATTTTCAAAGTTGTCAATAACGAAAGTGTTGTTACCTGATGTGGTTTTAACTTCAAAAGGATCAGATATAAGAGTATCACAGGGAGAAAGCATTTCAACCTGCACACTGCCTTCAGAATTTCCCCATTTTACCTTTATTTCATTAGTTCCTTGACCACTTACAATTTGAACATCATCGGGAAATTTCCAGTTATAAGAATAACGGTAATCGTATTTGGCAGAATAAATAACTTCCTTACCCGGGGCAACAAGACCTGATCCGGTAACTTCAGGTTTCTCAGCTTTTAATTCATAAACTCTGACGTGTTCAATTTCCATTACAGCTTCGGAAATATTGGGGTCAATACCCTGTGCTCCACCCCATGAGCCGCCAATTGCAATATTCAGTAAAAGGTGTTCCCGTTTATCGAAAGGCCATTCTTTGTATGTTTTATGCTGGTTGTTAAAAGTGAAATACAATTTGTCATCAACAAAAATTTTAATTTTTTCTTGGTCCCATTCAACAGCATAATCATGAAATTCATTGTAAGCAGTAGGAATAAGGATATTACTACCCTGTTGAGTTCCCAGAGTGTGGTTGAAAGCTTCAGTGTGAACTGTCCCGTAAATTCTGTTTACGTCATATCCAACATGTTCCATTATATCAATTTCGCCGCTCTTTGGCCATCCACCATATTCCCAATCAGTTGGCAACATCCATATAGCTGACCAGATACCTGTACCGGCAGGAACTTTGGCTCTGACTTCAATTCTTCCATATAACCAGTCGCCCTTACCTTTAGTTACCAGTCGTGCAGAAGTCCATGAGTTATTTTTTTTAATAGCTTTAATAAAAAGTTTACCATCTTCAACCCATGAATTATCTCTTGAATTGGTATAAGTCTGCAATTCGTTATTACCCCATCCTCCACCTCCAAGGTCATATCCCCACTTTTTTGTATCGGGGGCACCGGAATAGTCAAATTCATCATTCCACAGTATATTATTACATAAAGAATTCTGTGAATAAGAGTAAAAAACCATCAGGCTAAAAAATAATATCAGTAATGCTTTCATCAGAATAAAATTTGTTTGTGTTTACAACTAACTTTCACTTATAACTTTATTTTTTACTAGCAAAGACTCTTACATAGTCAATCTCCATTACAGCAGGAAAAATATTATCACCGACACCTTCCTTTCCTGCAAGATTACCACCTACTGCAAGGTTAACAAGCAAATGAAACCTTTTATCAAAAGGCCAGTCATTTGGGTTTTGAGATTCTCTTTTAAAAGTAGAATATAAAGAATCATCGACAAAGAAGTCTAATTTATTATCATCCCATTCAAGGGCATAACAATGAAAACTTTCTTTGTTATCGGGGACATTAATCGCTGAACGTTTTTGGGTATCCAAGTTATTGTTAAAGCTTGAAGTACTTACAGTTGCAAAAACCTCATAAGGGTTATATCCTAAGTTTTCCATTATATCAATTTCTCCGCTTTCAGGCCATCCTCCATATTGCCAATCGGTCGAAAGCATCCATATTGCAGGCCATAATCCTCTTCCTTCAGGCAATTTTGCAGAAATCTCAAATCTTCCATACAACCAATCGCCTTTCCCTTTAGTTGTCAACCGTGCAGATGTATAATCAAATCCTTTAAATTTTTCTTTTATAGCCCTTATTTTTAAAGTGCCATCTGAAACCCAGGCATTTTCATTTCTTTTGAAAGTATAATATTGAAGTTCATTATTCCCCCATCCCCAGCTATTGCCAACAGTATCATAATTCCATTTTGCAGAATCGGGTAAGCCTGAATAATTAAACTCGTCGTTCCACATTAGCTTATACCCTTTCTTTATTTTTATATCTCTTTTGTTGTTGCACGTTATCAACAACATTGAGAAAATTGCTATTACAGCCAAAGCATTTGAAAAATAAATCCATTTTGACCGCATAATTTCTAGTTTTACATGTTACATATACTAACATCCGGATATGTTATTAAAGCTTACATTAATAACATTAATATCATCTTTTCTGAGAAATATTTTCTCACTGGTTTCAACATCAATTTGATTATCTTCAAATTCCATCTTACTCCCATCGTTCATTTCAATAACTATATGATTATTAAAATCTTCTTTATATTTTATATTAGTTCCGCAAAAGCTGAATGAAATAATTGGACAATTATCAGAAGAATCAATAATAAAATCTTTGATATTTAACATTTCTGAACTAAAACTGATTTTACCCTCATTGACAGTCAGACCAAGTTCAATTAATCGGGAAAGCAAATCTTCTTTAACCTGACCGGTCATTCCCGGTTGTTGCACACCGGCCATTGAAGGAGTATGAGAGTATGGATCAGTAGGGAATGCTCCATATTCATCAGGGTTTTTATGGCTTCCGATACCTTCTTTAATATTGAAAAAGCAAGACTTAAGCTGATCAATTATTACTTTCTCAGTTTTATTGTTTTCAGCAATTTTAATATTCTCACCAACTGCAAGTAAAAGTTTGGAAACCATATGCCAATAAATACAGCCAAGTCCTTCGTATTTATAGAACGTACCGGATCGTCCGGTAAAAGACCGGTGATCAAACATATTGTCATACAATTCAATCACTTCATTAATATCATCTACTGAAAATTCATGAGTTTCCTTTAAATCTTTCTCAAGACGCATTTTCAAGGTATTAGAATTATTGATTTCCCCATTGAAATGAAAATTTCCCTTATAATCTTTTATAAGCAAACCCCTGCTTTCTTTATTTGATAAATATTTCAACAGTGGAATATTTTCAACATCTTCTTTATTAAGGTTATTACGATTAAGGAATGATTGCAATTTTCTATCAGGGTAAAGAATATAAGAATTCTGGTCATGCCGAAATAGCTTGCTATTTCTTAATTTATTCAACAATTCCAATGACTCATTTGGGTTAAGATATCCTGAGCTAAGAACAGCAACCTGACCTTCCAGCATTTCATACAGATAACGGACATTTATTTCGTTATCATTGATTTTAATAAGATTATAGGCATTATACAATCCGTCTTCTCTCTTATTGTCAGCAATGCTATGATCAATGAATTGCAGAATAAGATTTAAGAATGATAATAATTTTTCTCTTTTTAGTAATTCAGTTTCGCCGGATATTTTATTATAAACTTTATTCCTGTAATTATTACCTGCCGATCCAAGTTTGTCTAAGATTTGCTTTTTTTCTTTATCTGAAATTTGAGTTTTTAATAAGTAGGAAAAATCATTAAGGGCATCACATAATTCAGATAAAAATAAGTACACTTCGATCGGAAACTTCCATCCATCTGAATTAGATTTTGAAAAGATTTGAATTAGAAAATTCACATATCTTCTCATATAATAAACTGTAACCATTGAAGTTCCGTTACCCACAAGGGCATTGTTAGCATCATTCCATTCCGGTCTTTGAGTATTCATCCATATACCTGCACCGGGAATAAAATTGCTCAGCTTAGTAAGAAGGGGAATTAAAACCTTAACGCTGAAGTTACTTCTTAAGATGTCATTTTCATGCCTCAGGAATTTCCCATCTTCTCCAATCTGATTAACTAAGTCTTCAATTCTTTTATTCTCTTCCTCATCAAATAGAATTGTCTCCTTTGGTGACTTTAAAATATCCTTATATGGTTTTAACCTGTAAGGAACATTAGCAAAAGTAAATATCTCCTTATCCATAAGATACTGAAGTTTCCCGGGGAAAAACTTATCCATAAGTTCGAGAAGTTTCTCTAAATAAATAATCTGATGGTCGCCCCAATAACCAATATTTGACCATGGATCTGAGGGGTCTAATATTTCCCATTCAAAGCCTTCACTTGTTACTTTATATGGATTATAACCTTCAATTGTCGATGTATTTAAAAACTTAAATATCATGCCGGTAGCAAAATCAGGATAAGAATATGCAAGAGCTTCCCAATTTTGAAAAATATCTCTCCAGTTTCCCTGGTAATATAATAATGGAGAACCGTCACTATTTTTTAATTTGATATTAAAAAGATTCCAGGGGCGGCTTGGATCTCCATGTCTTCGGCTAAAAATAAATGGCATGAATTCGGTAGATAATCTGATTAAATCTGGGTCACCGTTTTGATAAGCCATTGCAATTAAAGCCTGATAATCGATAGTATCAGGCAATGCTTTTAACCATTCTTCATTTTGAATACTGACATTTATATTAAAATGAGATAAATGCCTTTTATAATCTGCAATTTGAATTTTATATTCATCTTTAGGAATTCCACCTCTCATTATATTGAACATTGTATTTGAGAAGTGTCTCCATATTTCACAAGTATCAGAAGAATAATGAAACCCATCAGCCTTATTAACCAATTCTTTTAATGCATTTGTATCGCTCTTTACTTCTTCTTCAATCTTTTGAACCAGATTAATGTCAGAAGAAATAATATTAAGCAAGTGAATAATATCTGAGTTATCTTTAGAAACATCGGTAATTATATACCAGGGTTTATTTTCATTTTTCCTCAATTCTATATCAAGGTTGATGTAATATGAACCTTTAATTCCACGGGTTTCTGTTTCGTTAAAAATATCTTCTCCGAATCGGAATTCATCAAGTTGTTTATTGCTTAATAATATTTTTCTATTTCCTTCTACAATACTCCAAACAGTAGTTGCTTTAAGAGCTTCACTTGGTTCAGCCTTATCAACCGGAATTGAACTAAGTCTGAAAATAGCAAGTCCGCTTTCTTCAATAAGTTCACTTTTCTTATAGGCATCAACAAGAGTACTAAGCATTCCTTGCATATTTCGCTGAACACCATAAGGTAAAATATTCTGAATACCGTCAACTACTTTTATATTGACATTATTTAAACCTGAGTTTGAAATTGTACTTTTTCTTATCCAGCCATAATTATCACTGTTCATCCATTCATAAGAAAAAGAAAGGTTCAGATCGAAATTCTTTTCTTCGAAAATTATCTTATTCCCACATATATTCTTGTAAATATTTCGTTCAGTTTGATATATACCTTTGAGCCTGTCTGAAAATGGTTCCCATAGAAAAGTCTCGTTTGAAACGGTAGCCAGAATTATAGTTTTACTTCCTGTAATATCTTTATAGTCATGTATTTTATCATCAGTATAATAAGGGAAAATTGCCAGTTCCGGATTAGCCCTGCCTGCAGATAAACTCCCATTACTGGAAAGATACATCCAATGATCAGAATTACTTACAATAGACATAAAGAAGGGTTGCATATTATCGTAATTCCTTATTACGTAATACAAATCATCTCCAATTTGGATAAATCCCCCTTTAGTTTTCTCCGGCTTTTTCAAGCAAGCATTCTTCCCTATTTTAATTTCTGATATCATTTTTGTTTATTAATCGTTTAAAAAAATAAGTAATCAATATTAGATTTTAAAAAAAGTATACATCCTTGTCCAGGTTTTTTGTTCTCCCTGTTTAATATTAAACCGATAAAATAACTCAGGGCTTACAACATGTTTGGTCCCCCACAAATTTGCTTTAAAGCAATCAGAACTCACTGATTCACTAATACCTGCTTTAGTTTTATAATTCTTTAAGGACCAAAAGGGTTTAAAGCTTTTATTCCCATTGATATTACCAATGAAGAATTCATTTTGAGGTGTACCTGACCAGGAAATATTATTTCCTTTTACATTAATAAGATTATCATGATCAACAAATTCAGAGAAAAGATCAGGTTGTAATGAAAATTCAAATTCAAGGTTATAATCCTTACCTGTTTCGCAATTATCAACAGCAATAAAATTGTGGCAATATTCAGTTGAAATAATTTCATTATCCCCTTTATTTTCAATACAATAATTAATCATAAGAGTGTTATCTATGATTTCTATTTTTTTGGAATAGTAATATTTAAAGCCATTTAACTCAGGAGATAAAGAATTATACTGAACACTGAATTCATTGTTTTGCTTTATTTGAACTTCAAAAGGAAACTTTTCATATTCTTTAAAAAAATCATAAGTTCCTTTATCTTCTTTTTTCAGTTTACCTACCCCTATTTTAATAAAATACTCTCCCTGCTCAGATTCGTTGTAATTAAGAGGGCATTCAATTCCGAATTCGTTTACTAAACCAAATCCATACAAGTGTGAATATGATGTCTTTTCCAAACCACAAAAAGTATGTTTCTCATTCAAGGTTACTTGTCGGATGTTTCCTGAATAATCGAATCGAGAGCCCCGATACAACTCTCCGGGTTCTCCCAATTCAACTTTTAATATTTTATTATTCAGGATGAAAGTCATTGCTTTAAAAATTATATTTTACACTAAGTGTTCAATTAAATAATTACCTCCCCTTCACGAAAAACGGGAAGTTAGCAGTAGCAGAATGATTATTTCCGTCCTCAACATAAACAAATAATCTGTATGCTCCTTCTTTAGTTGGAGCTTCAATTTGAATATCAGAATTACCGTATATATTTAAAATAGTCTCAGGGCGGCTTTCACTATCCCCACCTAAACCAAGATCGGTACTTTCAGGCATTATTTCCCATTTGTATTTTAAGTTGTCTCCTTCATAATCTCTGGCAGATGCAGTAGCCTGAAACTTTTGTCCGGGTGATAAATAAACATTATCATAAATCTTCTTGCCGTTTATTCTTAAAGAGTCAATTGTAGGGCAACGATTTTCAGGCCATTTTCCAGTCCATATTTTATGCATTGCATCAACTGCTTCAGAAGTTTGTCCATTTTCAAGAAACATTCCGTACCATGTAGGAGTTCTTTCTTGTTTCTGTCCCCACAAGAAAGCATAAGAACCCATACATCTTTTGCTGTCAGCTGCTATAGCTTTCTCGTACCTTTCAAGATAAGAATGTTGTTTTTCCTGACTTGTTTGTTCAACGGGTGCACCCCAGGCAGTAGGTTCAACTTCCCAGTGGCCTGTAGCACCCCATTCTGTAACGATATAAGGGCCATCATAGCCTGCATCTGAAATCCTGGTTTGAAGATTTACGATATCTCCATACATTTGGACACAAATAAAATCGAGGTCTTTACAATTAGTTTTAAAATAATCAATTTCTTTTTTCCCAATACCGGCCAGCATCGTTGTTGTAGGATGATTAGGGTCTATTTCATGAATCATTTTAGAAATGTCGTTTACGGCATCCCACACTTTCATATTATTAGCTGCAAGGTTTAGTTCATTACCTATACCCCAACCTAAAAGAGCAGGATGATTTTTATATTTTTCAACTTCACTTCTGATATATTCTAACTGAGATTTTACTGAATCAGCATTATTATAATTAAATCCATGTCTTTCTCTTTGAATTTCGAGTCCCATCATTACTAACAGGCCATTTTTCTGAGCCATATCAAGCACTTCCCGGCCTGAATGTAATCCGTTATCAGTTCTCCAAGTTCTGAATGAATTAGCTCCATGTAATGCCAGCTGTTCAATATTACCAAATTCACAACCGGCGCCTTTTATATAAAACTCCTTCCCATCGACATAAAGTCTCCAGATTCCATCATTATTTTTTACCTCTACTTTTCTTGGGCCATCTTCATTAGATTTGTTCTTCTTTTCAGAAGAACATCCCCCAATAATTACCATTATTATCATTAAATAAAATATCTTTTTCATATCAGTTATTATTATATTTTCAATCCAAATAAACTCAGAAGTAATTTTCTTTGAATCATTATTAGTTCTTAACCATAAGTTTTTCAACTTCTTCCAAAGACTTACCCCTTGTTTCAGGAAGCCAAATCAACGTAAATATCAATCCAACTAAGCCAAACACGCCGTAAATAAGGAAAGTTGGAGTATTACCTATTGTACTTAATTCCCATGGGAAAATTAATTGCACTGAAAAGCTAACAGCAGAGTTGATAAATCCGGCAAAAGAAATAGCCAAACCTCTAACTGTATTAGGAAACAATTCAGAAAAAAGTACCCACATAACAGGTCCCACAGAAATAGCAAACGAAGCTACAAATCCAATAATTCCAATTAGGACCAGCCATGAGTTTATACTGATTGATTGACTAACTATTGCACTAAGATTTTCTTTTGCAGCGTCTACTCCAATTAAATTCTCAATAGCTGTCCTGAATTCAATATCACTGTTGTAAACAATCCCTTGAATACTACTCCAGTCTGTTCCGGGAAGTAGTGAAGTAATACTTTGCATATCAATCTGATATGTGGCTGAAGCAAAGGAAAAGGACAGTATAGCCATAGAAATAAATATTCCTGTGAATCCAATTATCAACAACATCTTTCGGCCAATTTTATCAATAAGCCCCATAGCAAGAACAGTAAAAACGAGATTAGTTAAACCAACAAGAATAGCCTGAGAAAACGATGCATCTTTGCCTATGCCTGTTTGCTCAAAAATCATAGGTGCATAAAAGAATACAGCGTTTATTCCGGTAATCTGCTGAAGTATTGCTATTACTATTCCAATAAATAAGACAAGTTTTAAAGCTGGTTTGAATAATTCTTTTAAAGGAGTCTTTTGTTCTTTTTTTACATCTTTAAGACTTTCCTTTATTGAGATTATTGTTTGTTCAGCATCTTCTTTATTGCTGGCTCTTGTTAAAATTTGAAGGGCTTTTTGTTCTTCACCCCTCATTGCCAGCCATCTTGGACTATTAGGAACAAAAAACAAGAAAAAGTAGTATAAAATTGCAGGAATAGTTTCAATACCAAGCATCCACCTCCAGTTATATTCAGAGAATTTAAAAAACTCAGCGAAAGCGCTGTCACTTTTAGCCAGTTGAAGAATCAAATAGTTAGTAAAGAAGGCAGTCGAAATACCAATAACAATATTGAGCTGATTAAAAGAAACCATCCTTCCTCTTATTTTAGCCGGCGATATTTCAGCGATATACATAGGAGCTACAATTAAAGATGCTCCTACACCTAATCCGGCCATCATCCTTGCAATAACAAGCAAAGTAAAAGAAGGAGCCAAAGCTGAAGCCAAAGAAGAAACAGCATATAATACTGCAGCCCATTTCAGGATAATTTTTCTACCGTACTTATCGCTCATAGGTCCTGCAACCATCATCGCTAAAGTAGAAGTAAGAGTAAGGCAACTAACAGCCCATCCTAACTGCAGTTTAGACAGATTGAACTGAGGTTCAATAAAGCCAACTACACCTGAAATAACAGAAGCATCAAAGCCCATAAGGAAACCACCTAATGCTACAATAAGTGATACCCGTGCTACATAGTTGTTGTTATTCTTTGACATATTCAAATCTTTTTTTCTATTTATTCTAAAACACTTTTATTTATCACAATTGATTCAGAATTAACCAATCATTATTATATGAACAATTCAATATTAGCTACTTGTAAATAAATGTATAAATACCGGTAAAGGCCGTAAATACATTTTCCTTACTTAATTACAGTAAACTTAGAAATTAATCCTCTCGTTGAATCACCTCCTACCCAAAGTTGAAATTCACCCTGTTCAACTATATATTTCAAATCAGTTCCGTAAAATCCCAGTTCTGAAACCGGTATTTCAAATGTCACAGTTTGTTTCTTCCCCTCAGAAAGAAATACTTTTTGGAAGTCTTTCAATTCTTTAACAGGTCTTACGCGTGAGGCAAAAAGATCGCGTATATACAGCTGAACAACTTCATTTCCATCATATTTACCTGTATTACTAACATCAACAGAAACTTTTAGAGTCCCTTCTAATGTTATCTTATCATTTTCAATTTTTAAATTGCTATAATCAAAAGAAGTATATGACAAACCAAATCCAAACGGAAACATAGGTTCAAAACCATAATCCAGATAATGTGAAGTGTTTCCTATAGATAATTGAGGAGCTTCAGCCGGTATATCATCAATTTTCTGCCAGGTACTGTTATTTGCAGGTTTTCCTGTTATTCTATGATTATAATAAATAGGGATTTGTCCTACATGACGAGGAAAAGTAACCGGTAATTTACCTGAAGGAGATTCAATTCCAAATAATAAATCAGAAATTGCTTCTCCTGCCATAGTTCCTCCATGCATTGCAAAAAGCACTGATCCGGTTTTATCAAGGATATATTCAAATGTTAACGGCCTGCCTGCCATTATAATAGTTGAAATATTATTACAATTTTCAGAAACTAATCTTACGAGATCTTCTTGTGCTCCCGGTAATCCAATATCGGCTCTGCAATGAGATTCTCCAGATAAGATTGATTCTTCTCCTAAAAACAATAATACCAGATCTGCAGATTTAGCTGTTTTAATTACTTCCTTTTCATTTAAAATCTCTTTTGACCTGCTTAATTTTAATCCCCTGCTGTATAATACTTTAATTCCAAGTTCATTTGCTTTTTTTGAAATAGAAGCTAACGGAGTAACAGAGTTTTTCTTGTTACCATCCATTATCCAGGTTCCAAGTTGATCATGCGGAGCATCAGCAAGAGGTCCAATTACAGCAATAGTCTTAACCTTTTTATTTATTGGAAGATTCCCATCATTTTTTAATAATACAGCACTTTCAATAGCTGCTTTTTTAGATATTTTAAGGTTTTTTTCATTTAACATTTCAGGAAAATCTGCTGAATTGGTATATGGGTTTTCAAATAATCCAAGTTGAAATTTTACTCTCAGGATTCTTTTAACAGCTTCATTTATCTGTTCAATTGTTATAATACCTTCTTTTAGTAAATTCTTTAAATTCTTTTCATAAACAGGACTTGCCATATCCATATCTACAGTAGCATTAAATGCAAGCTTAGCAGCTTCTTGATTATTTTCAGTAAAACCATGAGTAACTAATTGGCTAATTGATACCCAGTCACTTACAAGCAAACCATTATATCCCCACTCATCACGAAGAATATTTTTAAGTAAAAATTCATTCCCAGTAGCAGGAATTCCATTCAAGTCGTTAAATGAACACATAAAAGTCATTGCACCTTCTGATGCACATTTTTTAAATGGTGGTAATACTATTTCTTTAAGGTCATAATCAGAAATATTAGCAGAATTATAATCTCTTCCTCCTTCTGCCCAACCATAAGCAGCAAAGTGTTTTACACAGGATGCTATTCTGGTTTTACTATCCGGGCTGTTTTGATATCCGCGTACCATAGCAGCGCCCATTTCGGAAGTAAGATAAGTATCTTCTCCAAATCCTTCAGAAATTCTTCCCCATCTAGGATCGCGGGTAACATCAACCATTGGGGAAAAAGTCCACCTGATGCCTGAAGATGACGCTTCAATTGCAGAAATCCTTGAACAATCTTCAACCAGATCAGTATTCCATGTAGCTGCCATAGCAAGTGGAATAGGCATTATCGTTTTGAAACCATGAATTACATCACGGGCAAATAAAATTGGAATCCCTAATCTACTGCTTTCAACTGATAATTTTTGTATATGGTTTTGAATACTGACATCAACTTCATTCAGAATTGAACCTACTCCTCCTGCCATTATTAAACTATCAGAAAAGCTGCCGGCATTTTTTTGTATTAACTGACCGATTTTCTCATCTAAGGTCATTTTTTCAATAAGCCCTATAATCTTTCCTTCAATAGCTTCATCAGTTATATTTCCATTAGCTGGAGCATAAAATACAATCCCTGTAAAAAATATTATTAACAATGCTATTCTTCCCATTATAAACTTTTATCAAAGATTTTTATCAATTTTTGATTAAATCAGAACAATTGTGTTTCATGGCTATTTGTCAAAATGATCTGATTCTATGTATTAAGGTTTATGCTCTTTTGGAATAAGTTTTATATACCTTGCATTAGCATCCTCCGTATTCTTAAATGCAAGCAATTATTAGCAATGAATATTGCAGAGACGCTTAAAAAAGCGTCTCTACATATTCAAACAATAATCATTAATCAATATCCATTATTTTGGGTTAGTGAAGTCTTTCCTATTTCAGACTCAGGAATTGGGAAATGTTCATGAACCCCTTCTTTGAAACCCATTGTTCCTAATACAGAAGGAGCATCTCCCCATCTGATAAGATCCCAGTAGCGCTGTCCTTCCATTGCCAGTTCAAGACGACGTTCTATCTTAATAGCATTGAAAAGATCATTACCCGATTTATTTATTGCAGGTAGTTTTACCCTCTCTCTCACCATATTAACATATTTCAATGCATTTGCATCATCAGGTGCAGCTTTACGATTAAGAGCTTCAGCATACATAAGTAAAACATCAGCATACCTGATAACTCTCTCATTATTATCATATGTAGCTTCCATAGGTGATTGACCCGGGTCGTTATAACCGATATATGGGCAACGTTTTTTCTGATACCAGCCTGTCCAACCGTCTTTTTCTTTAGAATCATAAAAACCATTTCCATTAGTATCATCAGCTGGTCCAAGTTTTAATACTTCTTTAAAAGTCTCAGGACCATATCCGGTACCATATTTTCTGACTGCATCTCCGGCAGCATCCCATGCATCAATAAGGCTTGAATCAATCATATCAAAACCCCATCCTGCGTTAGTTAATCCTGTTAGTGCTGTTTCTCTTGGACCGGCAAGTTGTACTTCAATATTTCCTTCACTTTCTCTTCCATTTCCCCAGAAGTCACCATGGATATATGAAGAATAAGGGATTTCAAAAACTGATTCTATTCCATATTCCTGACTTCTCTTAAAAATACTGTCATAATCTGCCACAAGACCATATTCTGATGAATTAACCAGTGTTGAAAGAACAGCAGCAGCTTCATCATATTTCTTTTGAAATAAATAAACCTTTCCTAACAT
>JAGODU010000121.1 GCA_017998095.1 Prolixibacteraceae bacterium
GTCCATCGCCGATGTTGTTGTTCTTTGACCCTGTAAACTCATAGTTCCAATTTTTTGAAAAAGGGCCGCAATGATACAGCTTTATCTTATACTTGCCGCATGTTTTTATAAAAATATAAGCTGAAATTCAGCGTTTTACAGGCAGGAATGTATAAGGCTTTGTGGTCCAATCAAAACCAGTTTTACTAGACCTTCGACTTCTGTAATAAGTGTAAGTTTAAACAGAATGGGAAGGAGCATTCTCGATCAAGTCTGCCAAGAAGTCATGGTCGACCCCATGGATAAGAGTTGTTGGTAAACTCAAGTAGCAAATGATTATGCGCCACTTGACTTGACAAACAAAATTGGGTGCCGAATTCTGGATCCGATTGGATCAGACATGGCAAATGGCTGATGATATGCTCAACTGGCCTTAAATTCAGATTCATACTTCCACAATATTGAAGCTAGAAGGTACTTAAGCAGCTTTGATTTCATTGGCTCAAGTGCTATAATATCGTCGTCCTGTGCATCAGGGACAAGGAACCTATTGATGAAATCCTCTGCAAACTTAACCTTCCCCTGATCCTGTGGAGGCATAATCGATATTAGAAATTCTATGTGATCATAATCCAAGGCTACCTGCTTCTTACTTCTTCGTTTCTCCATTCCTGGTTTGTTTGTCTTTGAATTTATTTGCTTTCTCAATTATAAGTTGATTCAGCGCCTGCCGAGTGATTTCAGACCGAGTTCGCTGTTCTTGAATCACCATATCTGCTAGGAATTTTGCCTGCTGTTCGGTAATTCGAATTATTAATTTTTCTGATTTAATTCCCATGCCTATAAATATCAACTGTATTACAAAATATCACATTTAAAGAGGAAATATTTTTCGTGTTTAATCAGAGAGTTTTAATTACGAGACAATATCCTAGCCCGCAATTGAAGATCCTATTGCATCTCGTAATTCTGAATTTATTACTCTTTCTCCAGCTGTAAATTAAGAATTGATGATTATTCCAAGACTCTGGAAGGGTGAATGTCCATATCGGTATTCTACGACAAAAAAAATGATGGTTAATCAGTGCCCTGCAGCCATGGGTGTATTACAGAACTACTGGCTGATCTGACATGTGTTATTCATACTGGCGGTAGTATTTTTTATGGGTACAGAGTCATTGATCATCTGAACCAGTTCATCAATATCAATTAATTCTGAATTCAGATGTGACCGAACTGTCTTAGGTGAGAGTTTTGCTATTTCAGCAATTCGTTTCTGAGTGACTTTCTTTCCTTGGTTTTCCAATTTCTGCTTAGCACTAATAATCTTTTGAATGGTCTGATTCTTCCGTCTTGCTCCATTAAGAGTATTAGCAATTTCGATTCTTTCTGCTTTGGATAACCTGCAATCAGGATTGAAATGGACATACTTAATCTCCTTATTTACATAGGACAGGCCAGAGTTATTAATGCCGTCGAAAACAGCATCAAATAGCCTTCTTAGTTCCCGCTTATCCATCTTGGGTCTGGCGTGCTGCTCGTTGATGAAATATAGGTATGAAAAGATATACTGCCTTTCTATACCTGGATTAAGATGTACCAGTGTATGGATCATGGATGTATATGTTCGGTGCTTCGAGCCGTCTGGGATATTCTTCTGGAAATACACCTCTGTATATTCCAGTGGCTTGAAATCAACTACTGGGCTAGGATTCTCCAAAGTAGTTCTAGTTCTAATTTTACCCAGTACAATATCAATATCTAGAATTGAAAAAGGGGAATTCAGTCTAAAATTGAATTGAGAATAGGTTTTACACTGATTTACCGTTTTTTCAACCTGGTCCTGAATAGGTGCACTGATATCTAGTTCAATCTCATTGTCGAAATTACAGTAAACCTCTGGGTCATGAGAAATAAACATTGCTCGGCCCACTCCCTGGCAGCTTGGATCAACTGTTTCAGTTGATAAGATTGTATTTCTGACAGCAGTCCAGATGTTATCAAAGTTGGCCAGAGTGATAGTGTTTTTTATTTTAAATAGGACAGAGATACCACCAGCACTTGTTGATAGGCAGATCAGAGAAGCTAATTGGCCATACCTTTCAATGAAGCACCGCTTGTATTCTTCGGGATTACCCTGGCCATCAAAATCAAAATACATGTACTGAGAGAACTGCCTGAAATTCTTTTCTAGATTTTCTCCTTTAAGAGATCTTACGTCCAGAATACAGTTTGGAGTTATGTAAGGAAGCTCTTCTTTTACAGACTTATATTCATCTCCCTTCTTTCGCAGGTCTCTAATCCTGGTTATCTTTTCAGCATTCGGATTATTTCGTATCATCTGCCTTAATTCTGGCAGACCAACGATCTTCTTACATTTTGTATCAAAAATACCACCTTCAAAATAACTGAACATCAATAAAAAAAGTCCTCCCCAATGTCACTGATGATGGCAGCTAATCAGGGAGGCTCTAGAATATCTTATGAACTTATATCAAGCCATCATCATTGACAATGTTCAAATAAAATATATGAAATTTATTTGTAAAAATCAAGGGTTGCTAAGATTTATCTTTAAACGGCTTCCAATACTTACCCAAGGAAATCATTGAATTAGAATTCCATAATATGGATTAGATTGCTAATTTTAAGACGGATCTAAATTTAGAGGTATGAACGTTCACATTACATGTACACTAGAGTTTTCTGAGAGAAAATTAGACGAGATTGTCACATTGTTATCGAGCATTCCAGGGGAGATAAAGTTTTCTAAGGGGAAACGTTTAACTCCTAGCCAGTTTAAGCGGATTAATGCCAAGTTGGAGGATATCAATAGCATCTCAGGATTGACCTTTGAGGAATATTTCGATTTGGTACAGGGGTATAGAGAAACATTGGTGATAAGTGATAATGATTTCGTAATTCTCATATCATCGATTAGGAATACAAGAAATTGGTTCAGTGCTTTTAACAACAGAAACATCTTTGTCCATGGGGTCGAATGGGATTTATTTTCCAATGTGGACTCAAAATATGGGATAGCACATCAATGTGTTGAAAACATGTTTCAATCACTTATAAGTCTTGATATTACAGACACTTACACGAATCCATATATTCATAGGACCCCAATTGGATGCATTAATGATTATTGTGGCTTCAAGCCTGATATTATTAAGAAGCTCCAGTCTGCCAATATTTGTAATTCATGTTATGAAAGATCCATAAAAATGGGAGTTAGTACTTTTATTATGGCTCATATCGTGGCGATCTTGGAGGAAATAAGAAAAGAGTTTGTTGTTTCTCGGAGGTTTACGAACCAGGTTGATCTAAGGAAAGTGAGGATTGATGAAATGGGAAATGTTTTAATTGGAGATAAACCTATAAAAATGGAAATACTTCCGAAGGTAATGTACATTGGCTTTCTGAAGAATATTAAAGGTATCCCATCTGACCAGATTTGTGCATTCAAAAGCCAATTTGATAAGATATATAAGTTGGTTAAGACGAATCCAGACGAATATGCAGTCAGGAAGATGTGCTGTAATACAATTGAGTATGGAAATAGAGTTGAACAGATCAGACCAACATTCCATACCTACAGGACAAAAATTAAGGAAGCTTTGATTAAAGAGTTAGGTGAGGCAATTACGAATTTCTACCATGTTAACCTAGTTGAGAACCAACATGGACTCGGATTATACAAGATCAACCTGTCAATCGACAAAATTGACATTGATGTAAGGTTCTTAGAATAAGACACATATAAATTTCGAAATATTTCGGTTTTCATTTCGAAATATTTCAACCACCTCACAATCAATACATTAGAAATATTTTCGCTCCATAACTAAATCCAAAATCGTTATGGAAACAAAAATTTCTAACTCAAATGTCTGTCAGATCAACATTAATGATGTTGTAGTATCAGAGGTAACCAGGACCATTTTTGACTATTCGAACAGGGAGGACGAGATCTCTACCCTAGTTGAGAGTATTGGTAGAATCGGTCAACGAGAACCGATCATAGTCCTTAACCACGACGAGAAGTATATCGTTCTAGATGGTGTCCTCCGTCTGGAGGCACATATACGTTTAAATTTGGACACTATCAATGTCATCATCGTTGAGTACGAAGAATCAGATGAATTCTCTCTGTCTGATCTGATCATTCACCTCCAGATCCAGAAACAGAGGACACCTCGGGAACGGTTAAACGTGGTCAAAACCATTCTCCGAATTGACTCCAAGAACCCCAACCCACTGAGAGACAAGGAAGAGAGGGTGAAGTTGGTTTCTTCACTACTTGGTAGTAAAGGATGGGGACGGAACAATGTCTTCACACTGGAGAATATCCTGAGGTGGGAAAAGAAGAATGGGACCGACCTCCATCTGTCCGAAAAGGTTCTGTCGAACGAAATTTCGGTCAACAGGGCACAGGAGACCATACGTCTTATCGAAGACCCGTCCTTTGACAGTGAAAAGGAGAAGGAGTGTAAGGTAATCGAAGGTTTCCTGAAGGGGGATTACAATGCTGCTAAGGCAGTTGACCTTCTTAGGGTTTATGACAGGAAGAAATCAGAAAAACCGTCAGTCATCAACATTTACCCAAGGGACGAACAGAACTTCACCATCATCCCAGGAAATATTGAGGATATCGAACTTCCTGAAGACCTTCTGGTTGATACGGTCTTCACCAGTCCCCCTTACTATAAGTTGGTCCATTACGGGGATGACCCCAACGAACTTGGATGGGAGAATACTCCTGAGGAATATGTTGTGAGATTAAGTAACATCCTCATGAAGTGTTACGACCGTCTGAAAGACACTGGGTCGATGTTTGTCAACATCGGGGAAACCTATGAGGATGGTCAATGTCTGGGGGTCACGGACATGTTGGTTCTGGAGTTAAAACGGAGAGGTGTCAGGTTTGTTGACCGTATTATATGGAACAAAGGGTCGGTTTGTAAACCCTCACCAAATCAGGTGAAAAGACTTAACTCGGGATACGAGGTAATACTACAGTTCTCAAAAACAAGGGACTATTATTTTGATCGGTTCAAAATCAGAAGTGAGAAGGTACTCAAGGTCTCCCGTGGGTGTAAGGAGAAAGATAGTGATAAAGTAAGGTTTCACATTCCGAACAATTACAAACAGTTCCGTAGTGTCTTGTCTGAGAACGAGGTCTCGGACATTATATCGGTTCAAATCAATCGTAACCGTACCAAACATACGGAGGGTGAGGAGGTACACCCTGCAGTTTTCTCCAACAATCTACCTGTCATTCCACTCCTCATCTCTACCCCCAAGAAACGTGACTCTGTGGTGATGGATCCATTCATGGGTTCGGGAAGTTGTGGTGTGACTGCCCTCCAGTTAGGTTTCAAGTTCGTCGGGGTGGAACTCTACGAAAAGAATATCATGACTGCCGAGAGGGTTATGTCTGATGCCCAGGAGTCGTTTGATGAAGAATCACTAAACTCCTTGTTTGATGACTTTGGAGTATCGAGGAGTTCTGTCGAGAATCCAACCGAAGGTAATATAGCTGCCTAATCTATAGTGAAATAGGGTGACCCGACTTATACGGGTCGGGTTACCCTTTTAAACTCATTAAGAGGTTGAAATACAGAACAATAAAACAATCCTAACATTAAAAACCATGGTAGTCCCATCAATGAATTCAACGGAGTTATACTCGGAAATCATGAACGATCACAAGATCGTTGAGAGGAAGGCTTATTATCTGGCCTTAAGTCTCAGGAGGCCTGCACTGAAGTCAAAACATAAACAAGTCAGGGAAATATTTGATTACCAGACGAAACAGCGAAATAACTGGATTATAAACATTAACTGTTTTGTAAAGGGCTATGAGTCCTGCGCTACTGTTTATTACTTAAATGAACATGGGTTGAACGGCATGTGCGTAAACTCTGACGGAGTATCACTAACACATTATACCCCTCATTTTCTCAAGCGGTATAATGAGAGATTTGTAAAGGAGGCAAACCTTTCAAAGCTGGAACTATTGAAACAATTCATAATCAATAATCAATTGGGATCCATAGGTGAAGTTGCTGATTGTGAGTCAGAGCAATATGAGGTTGTCGGAAGGTTCAAAGAAGGTGTCGGCTTAGGGTTTAAAGAAGTCATCGGTGATGACGGCCAGGAGATTATACATTTTAAAACCTTCATATCCAATGAAATGATTTTTGATGGTCAACGAGAAGGGTTCAATGCCCTTGGAGAATACTATGATGAAGTTTTTAACGAAATCCAGAGAATCAATAAGAGGAGAGCTTAAATTATTAATAATCATTCAAAGCGGGGGACAGCGATAGTTCTGAACACATGATAAAATGAAGAAAACTGATGAAATAGATATAATTAATGACATTGATTCATTGATATTATCAGTGGTATTTGATCATTACAAAGTCATAAAGGCACATTCTTTTGATGGTGTTAATAAATGGAATATTTATCTCGACTCGGGTAATGTGATAAATATAGATGTAGACATAAATGGTGACACAGCTAGTACGAGAATAGTACCCAAAGAAAAAATGACAGTCCAGGAAAATTTGGTGCACAATGATTTTTTACGATTATTTGTTCAGCTGCAACAAAATAGCCTTACTAAATCAGAATTCAAGCTGAGATGTAGTAATGCGGAAATCGTACGCAACGAGCGCATAAAAGCTATTGATTATAAAAGAGATCTGAATTGAAGGTACAGAAGATCTTTAATAAGAAGTTGTTAAAAGTGTCATGGTGAAATGTTCTTCCCAACAGGAATTAAGAGGACAAGCAAATGAAGGCAGTCCAGAGTTCCATTATAAGTAAGATTTGAACATTCACCAATGATCTGGCGTACAGCAACATAGAAGTATTAACTTAGCAATTGTCAAGATGGAAAATAACAAATACATGGATGTAAAAATGGTCAGTGAATATATACATGTCTCAACTTCATTGATTTACCATATGGTGAACAAGGGTCAAATTCCTTTCATAAAGGTGAGATACAGAACCATATTTGAACGAGAGCAGATCGATAAGTGGCTTCATAATAACTGCACAATGGTCGAAGATTTACCCGTCTTCCCAAAATTTTAATCACCATGCCATCAATTAAGATAGTCTTAGACGGCCGAAAGAAGTTAAAAGATAATATGTTCAATCTTTCTATTCGGGTATGCCACAAAGGAAAGGTTCAGTACCTACCAATGACGAAAATAACCGTTAAGCAATACAACCAGGTCTTCGTAACAAAATCGATGGATAAGGAAAGTATTGAATTTCGGGCAAAGGCCGATGAATTCAGGGCCAGATGTGAACGGATCTTCGGCGAGATGTCCGTTTTTAATCCGACCAAATTCCGTGAGAAGGTCTACTCCAAGGAGAAGGAATTGCCCAAGACACTGGTATTGAAAGATCTGTTTGATTACTACATCGAGAACTATAGGGGTATTACCATCCGAACACGGAAACATTTCAGGCTCTCGATTAACCTCCTTGAGTCATTTCAATCTGACCTGCGAGTTCATGACATAACGAGTGAGTTTCTGAAGGACTTCGAAGCCGTCAAGACAAAACAGGGTTTGTCAAAGAGTACCATTGAAGGTGTCTTCCGTAACCTCAGGAGGATTATCAACTATTTCATGCATGAGAAAAGGACCATACCCAGTACTTTCCCGTACCCTTTTGGAAAGGGTGGCTACAGTATTGGAAGCACATGGCCAAAGAAGCAGGTTCTGAAGAACTCAGAGATAAGGAAGATCATAGCTCTCAAGGATTTCAAAAACGCCGAGCAGGAATATGCCAGAGACATCTGGTTATTCCTGTATCGGGCCAACGGTATAAATTTCGCTGACCTGTTAAGGATGAGATGGGACAATATCAAGGGGCATCATCTGGTATTCTTCCGTAAGAAAACCGAGAACACCCGAAAGAATAACATTAAGCCGATCACTGCTCCATTGACACCAAGATTAAAGAAACTGATTGAGAAGGTAGGAGTGAAGGAAAGTCCATTCATACTGGGTATGCTGAAGGAAGGGTATTCGGAGAACACCTTTGAGAACCTATCCCATAAGATGAGATCAAAACTAAATGAGCAGCTGCTTGAGATTGGTGAAAAACTTGGGTTGTCTGTACCCCTGAAGTTGAAAACAGCCAGGGACTGCTATGCCAGCACCTTGAGACGGGCAAAAGTGTCCAAGGATGACATTGGCGATATGATGGGTCATGCGAATTCCATTGTCACTGAGCACTACATAGACAGTCTGGATCTTGAGGAGACGTTTGAGATCAATAAGCACATCCTATGAAAAAATATTACGCTAATTATGCAAATAACGGAGAGGCAGAGAATTAATAACTATAACCAAAAAATTGATATGAGATCCAAAATGATGAATTACCAGCAATCAAAGGCCTTCATGGCAGACAAAAACATTAAATCACCCGAGGAATATCAAATATGGTATAATAAGAATCGTGAGTACCTCGAAAGCATCGGGCTTCCTGAACATCCTGAAAAGTATTATAGTAATCCAGAAAATGTAAGGACTTATTTTAACGATATCGCAGAAGATAACGTAGAGATTTTTGCTCTGCAAAATCAAGAGGAAGGTTTCGAAATGGCGAGATCAATTATAAATAAGGCTGTCAATGAACATGGTAGACGCCACAAAGACCTTGTTGACATCATTATATTCGAAATGGACAGGATACAATCCAAAATCAAGCATCAGATACGTGAGGAAATCAAAAGAGACTGTTCCTCTTCTACTTAGCGAAGAGCTAAAGTACCAAAAAGCAATATTGGAGACAAGTTAGCTCCTTTCAATTCCAAAGTTTTGAGCCTGATTTGGCAATTTTGGACATTGAACAGATACATAATATCAATTAACGATTCATTGAGTTAGGCAAGGCGTTTATACAAAGGAGAAAGCGTCCCAGAACCCTTTGTTTGATGAAATATGATTAACTTTAATACCTCACAGTCAATTTCCGATTATAATAAACACAGGTTATATGGCAGAAAGGTATTGTTTCCCGTTTGGCCAGGAGCTAAGAAAAGTCGAACAGAAAGACAGATCTCCTAAAAGGGCATTCGTACTCGGAGTATATGCTAGTGCAGTCCACGCAAGATGGGTTGATAAGGAAGGAAAACAAGTAGTGTCGGCCCTAGCTGTTGCCAGTGAACCCGAAATCTTCTGGAGAGGGGACAATGCAGAAACAATAATCAGTGAGATAAGAATTCCTGAGGAGCTTGGAACATTGACAGTGCCGAAGGATTCAAGACTGAATGGGCCGTCAGGGAGAGCTCTTGATGAGAAGTTCCTTAAACCACTTGGTCTCAATAGGGATGATGTTTGGCTATGTGACCTTCTTCCATATTCTCGGGTAAATGAGAACCAGAAGAAGGCAATAGATAGCCAATATAAGCAGGATCTGATCCAGAAATATAAACTATCCCCTGCAACGATTCCTCTATTTGACAAGAAAGAATTGAATTCCCCATCAAGGCGGGCTGAAATTCTTCAAGAGCTGGAGTATTCCAAGGCTGACACCTTAGTTCTGCTAGGAGATCTCCCTATCTATTGGTTTTTAAGATACTTTGACAAGAGATATTCACGTCTGGCACAATTTGGTGAAACTCCAGACACTTATGGGTATCCGCATACGATAAGAATCAACGGGAACCTTTACAATGTCATTCCACTTTGTCACCCAAGACAGGCAGATAGGCTTGGGACTTCAAATAGTAGATGGGGTTTTCTGCATGACCATTGGATCAAAGTGCGCTACACTGGAAAAGATAAAGAGATATAACAATTGACTTCAAAGTGTCCTTCAAGCCTAGCGGAGCATAGTCAATCTACAGAGAAACCATTGGGTGCTATAGTAAATATATTCAAGCAAATAAAGGTTCGATTTATTTCATAAATTATGGCCATTGGCGTTTTTCCGAAGTTTTCAAACATCTTTCCAAATCAACCTGTTCCCAAACCCGAGGACTTATTGAGAGATGTTCCATCCCAAATGGTGATTGGTATCCTTTCCTATATTAATGGAAGGCTTTACATTAATGAATCTATTGAGGAGCAAGAAACCTTATTTGGCTTACTCATCGAGAGATTACCAAAAACGGATTTTAATTCTATTAGAGCCAGATATAATGACTTTGTGTCTGGGTTTTCAAGGCAGGATCTATTTATATTTCCATTACTCACCCTGCTGCAAATAATTGAATGGGAAGTAGTTAATTATCGGAAAATTCCTTTCACAACCTCCACTGCAGAACAGGAATTAAAAATTCTACAAGTAATTCTAATCTATAATCAGCGGTTAGATGAAAGCCATCTCCCAAACAGCACTGAGACAAATAATTCCAACCAGCTATTAAAACTACTATGGGAAAATTCTCTCCCACAATTAGAGTTCACCAGGAGAAAACTATTTTTCAGTCAGATTTTATTGGGTTTCAAATTCATTGATTATCTGGATGCAAACCACCAAGCTCATCTGGAGTCATACTTAACGTACTTGGGAATCAACCATAAGGAGGACATATTTAAAGGGGTATTTGAATTATTGATAAATGGGTATAATAAATCGGACAGAAGCTTCAGACATAGCTTTCCTGTGTCAGTTCTGAAAAGGAATAAACTGTTAGAATCTTTTGTCCTTGATTTGGAAACTCTAAATACTCAAGAATATATAGATTGCGGAAATGCCAAGTTCTTTAAAGGATTGCGTAAATACCCCCTTCTTAAACATGATGAAGAGACATTCGATATAGTGAATTGGAATTTCGTTTCGGATAAAATGACAACCAATGCACTCATTTTTGATTTTTATCAAAACTCTACCATTAAACCAAAAATGAGATTTGAGGAATACAAATCAGAAATCGGATTGCTGTTTTCAGAAAAGAGCTTCTTGGTTGGCTTTTTAAGAAATACATTCAGAAATTCCAAGTACACACATCTAACAAGTGAAATAAATGAGGCTATTACTTCAGATTATTATTTAAGAATTGACAATAAGATAATCATTATTGAATACAAAGACTGCACAATGGCTGATGCAATAAAGAATAGCAGTTATGATCTAATAAAGGAATACTTTGAGACAATTTTTATACAAAGTAAGAGAAGTAAGCCAAAAGGAGTTACTCAACTTATAGCACAGATAGATAGGATTGACAAAGAGTATGACAGGATTGAGGATTTCGTTAAAATTGGAATCGAAAAGTCAAGATTGATTATTTTCCCAGTTATAATTACAAAGGATTTCTCGTTCACGGTGAATGGTCTTAACCATTTTCTTAATGAACATTTTAGAAAAGAATTAAGTAGAAGGAAGTATCCCTTCTTTTTAATTGAGGATATAATTCTTGTCGATTTAAAGCGGCTTATGGATTGGAGCGATGACCTGGAGTGTGGAAGGATTACCCTGCCCTCACTGTTAAATAATTATCTTTTAAAACTGAGTTTCTATACAGAAGCAATACAAAAGGAGGGCGGTCAAAAATATGTTCTTGACAGTATCGCCAGTTTTAACCATTTAATGATACCACAAGAGACAAAAAACATAACTGAGACCAATGCTTTCCAAGAGATCCTGAAGTATTTGAAATTTAAACAATAGTACTTATTTGAAGGTCTGCATAAGGTGCCAGTTTCGGGGCCAGTATTTTGACCATATCGGTGTAATCCCGTGAAATCTTTTACAATTAAGTTGCTACAAAAGTAATTGGTACAAACAGATACAAATCTGTACAAACCTATGGAAACCCTCATATTTACCTGTTAATCAGGGGGTCCTAGGTTCAAGTCCTAGCTGGGGAGCGAAGAGGGTCAACCACTTACACGGATTTCGGGTAAGTGGTTTTTTCTTATGGGCCAGTTTTGGGCCAGTTTCTGGGGGAAATTCACCGTTTTCGGGTCATAAGTTAATGACGGTCTTAAAATAAAATGGCTGTAGTTGTTC
>JAGODU010000122.1 GCA_017998095.1 Prolixibacteraceae bacterium
TCCAGTTCTTCGATTTTACCTCTGTATCGCCCGTCAATCGGGGAAATAGCTGTTAATTCATTTAAACTCATATCTCTTTTTATTTAAAAACGCAAAGATAACACAAAAATATAAAGAGATATAAAGCCTCAATACCCTAAGATAAAAACAACTCTCCAAAAGTTAAATAAATCAGATGATGATAATATTATACCGTCATTATCAGCAAGAAATAAACTGAAGATTTTATTTTTATGTTTTACATTTGAAAAGTTGTAATTTTATGAATTAAATCATAACCAAGAAACTTAAAAAATGAAACGAATACTCCTGCTCTTAATTTCAATATTTATAATAAGTTCCTCTTTTGCAAATGATGACACCTTCCTTGTATACAAGTTCAATGTTAAGGAAGAAATAGCTCCTTCTGTCTGGCGGCAAACAAAGAAAGTATTTGCTAATGCCGATAGCCTGAATGCTGATGTCATTCTTATTCACATGAATACTTATGGTGGTACAGTGGTTGACGCCGATTCTATAAGGACAAGAATTCTGAACAGCAAAATTCCTGTATGGGTTTTCATTGATAATAATGCAGCTTCTGCAGGTGCCTTGATTTCAATAGCCTGCGACAGTATTTTCATGAAACCTGGGGCTAATATTGGTGCTGCTACTGTTGTCAATCAAACAGGCCAAAAAGCTCCCGACAAATATCAGTCATATTTCAGATCTACGATGAGAGCTACCGCTGAAAGCCATGGCGCTGATACAATTATCAACGGAAAAGACACTGTTATAAAATGGTTCAGAAATCCAATAATTGCTGAGGCTATGGTTGATGAAGATGTTTATATTCCTGGCATTATAGATACAGGAAAGATCCTGACTTTTACAGCCCTGGAAGCCGAAAAATATGGTTTCAGTGAAGGAATCCGTGAAAGTGTTGATGACCTTCTTGAAAAAGCGAATGTAGGCAAATATGAAATTAAGGAATTCAAACCAACAGGAATTGACAAGATAATTGGCTTTCTTACAAACCCGATTGTTTCAGGAATCCTAATAATGGGCATTTTAGGAGGAATCTATTTTGAAATGCAATCACCCGGAATAGGATTTCCTCTTATAATTGCAATAATTGCTGCTGTAGCTTATTTCGCCCCTCTTTATCTTGAAGGAATGGCAGAAAACTGGGAGATTATAATGTTCGTAGTCGGAGTAATTCTGATTGTAATTGAGCTGTTTGCATTCCCCGGCTTTGGCATTGCCGGAATATCCGGAGCTATATTGGCTTTTATGGGTTTAACACTAAGTCTCATAAATAACATCAGATTTAACTTTGAACATGTTAAAAGTCTTTCTGTTCTTGTTGCATTGCTGACAGTAACTTTGTCTGTCTTTTTCGGATTTGTAATATCTATTTTTCTTAGTCAGAAACTATTTACTGCCAAAAGGGGGCCATTTCAGAATCTTGCCCTTACTAGTGTTCAAAATAAAGAAGATGGCTTTATTGGAGTTGATATTAACCAATTGCACATGATTGGAAAAACAGGTATCGCTCATACTGTTTTAAGACCTTCAGGTAAAGTTGAAATTGAAAATGATGTCTGGGATGCAAAGGCAGAAAACGGATTTATAGAGAAAGGAGAAAAGATAATTGTCATACGACAGGAAGCCGGACAACTATATGTAGAAAAAACAAGCTAATGAATTTTATCAAAAAAATATCTCCTGAAAGTTGGTTCAAATTTATATTAGGCGCTTATCTGATATTGGCAGTAATTGCCAGTATCCAGTCTTATGTACAAACCTATGAAGAGCATCCGCAATACACTTGCTACAACAACTTTGTTATCTTTAAACAATCTCATTTCCACCTTAATCAGGATAAAGACCTGTATAAATTATATCCCGAAGAACATTGGGATTTGTATAAGTACAGCCCTGCCTTTTCACTTTTCTTTGGGGCCTTTTCTTATTTCCCTTCTATTCTTGGACTTAACTTATGGAACATTCTCAACTGTGTAGTCTTCTTTCTTGCCATTTATCTTTTACCCAATATCCGAAGCAGGGAGAAAATATTAATACTGATTTTCTGCATCATTGAATTAATGACCTCTCTGCAAAATGAACAATCAAATGCACTTGTCGCCGGAATGATAATATTAGCCTTTGGCTTGCTTGAAAAGAAAAACTATTTGTTGG
Source organism: Prolixibacteraceae bacterium (assembly GCA_017998095.1). The sequence continues at coordinate 2,182 of JAGODU010000122.1, forward strand.
CAACTTTCTTAATCATTGCTTCAGTTTATATAAAAATCTTCGGAATTTTAGCTATGACTTTATATCTGCTGTATCCCAACAAACTGAAGCTAACCTTATATTCATTATTCTGGGCAGCAATCCTATTTTTCATACCTCTTTTAGTTGTCGACTACAACCAATTGAAGTTTTTATATGAAAGCTGGATTAACCTGCTGCTGAATGACCATTCAATGTCAAACGGTATTTCTGTCATGGGTTTCCTTACATCATGGTTTAGCTTAAATATCAATAAGATAATAATTGTAATAATTGGTATTATTTTGTTCCTGATCCCCCTATTTCAAATAAAAAAATATCAATATTACAAATTCAGATTACTGGCCTTGTGCTCAATTCTTATATGGGTGATAATATTTAATCATAAAGCCGAATCATCGACTTTCATTATTGCACTTGCAGGAATAGCCATCTGGTTTTTTATATCTGAAAAAAGCACTTTTAATAATATCCTGTTTATAATAGCTTTAATATTTGTATCACTATCGCCAACTGACATTTTCCCGAATATCTTAAGAGAAAAATTTGTCATTCCTTTAGCCCTGAAGGCAGTTCCATGCATATTTATATGGTTTAAAATCCTTTATGATATGTTTTCCTCAGGAAATACCCTTACTCAGGAGCCGTCATTGCGAGGAGGTACGACGAAGCAATCTGTTGAATAACACGCAATTGTGAATCATGAAATCACCGTCATTGCGAGTGTCGAATTTACCGTCATTGCGAGTCCCGACCCAATGAATCTGGGAACAATGTGAATATGACAGGGAGTAAATCTTCTATTGGCAAAAAACTGATGATTAGTAGAATAGATTCCTCACTACACTACGTTTCGTTCGGAATGACCCTCATCCTGTAATTAGTAGGGGGGAAGGGAAAGGGCGGCATCGCCGCCCTTTCCCTTCATATACCCCAAAAAGCGGCCGTCATTCCGAACGAAGTGAGGAATCTCAATACACAGAAAGCAACTTTTATTGGTAAAATACCTGAATATGTGATGATTGTAATAATATGTCATTGGTAACGAAGTGAAGCAATCTCTTCTTTTAGTGGACAGATTGCCACGCTACGCTCGCAATGACGTAACTAACAGCAGCGAAGCAGTTCAACAGAGCGAAGCGATAACTACCCCTTGCTTTTTATATTTCTATTAATTAAATTAACAAAATATTTCAATTTTGAATTTACTGCTGTAATTTAACCTATAAACTTAAAAACAATGAAATTAAAGATTTTTACCCTCGTAATTTTATCAGTACTTATTTGGAGCTGTTCTGAAAAGAACTCCAACAAAAATGAAGTGTCTTGCAAAAATGAGGTTTCCTGCAAAAATGATAAACTCTGCTGCAAATATTCCGGATCATGGAAACTGATTGAATGTAAATGGTCATTTGATGAATCAAAAACCCTCAGTTATCCCGGAAATATTACTAAACTTAATGGCTCGTGGATAATTGCCGGTAATTATGGCATTTATCTTATGAAATATACTGTAGAAGGAGATTCTACTGTTTATACAGATTACGGAAAGTCAACCTTGAAATTTGAAAACAATACTGTTACTGAAAAATATCTGATTTCAAATGAGGAAAACCTTGTTGGACAAACTATTTCATTTGAAGTTGAACAAAAGGGTGACACCATGATTTTTAAAGGCCCTACAGGTAATGGCAGAGATGTAATTGACTATTCAATCTACGAAGTTTTTGTAAGAGAATAAATACAGTTAACCTTTCTACCGCGCGATTGCATCGCGTGGTCCATCGTTGCCATCTTAGTTCGGAACAAATAAACACCAAATTAATACCAAATTAATACCAAATAGTAACCAAACACCATAAGCAAACTTTCTTATGGTGTTTGATCCCTATTTGGTATCTATTTGGTATTATTCAGGGGCGTTCGATTTTCACTGTAAGCCTCAAACTAACCGTCATTGGGAATGAAGTGAAGCCGAAGCATAACAACGGCTTGCCGCAACAAAAGCGCAGCTTTCCTACCTACACCGCACCAACATATATGTTTTCATGATACATTTGTGCCAAAATTTATTTTTCAATGTGGGGAATATTAGGAATAGTTACTGCAGTTCTTTTAGGAATTTATGATATTTTCAAGAAAACATCATTAAACAACAATGCAGTATTTCCTGTTTTGCTGATTTCCGTTTCTACCAGTGCACTGATTTTCGCCACTTTTATTGTTGGATCATTTATTTCCCCTGATACTTTCAAGTCAATTAATCTGTTTGTACCCACCATAACTTTCAGCGAACATGTTCAAATATGTTTTAAATCGTCAATTGTGCTGGCTAGCTGGATAACAGCCTTTTTTGCTATTAAAAACCTGCCGCTTACTATTGTTTCTCCAATAAGGGCTACTGCCCCATTGTGGACTCTTTTAGGTGCCATAGTAATTTTCTCAGAAAAGCTAAACGCCCTGCAATGGATAGGATTACTTACTACCCTTACTTTCTTTTTCCTGTTTTCAACAACAGGAAAGCTGGAAGGGATAAGCTTCAGAAAGAATAAATGGATATGGCTCATAATCACAGCAACACTTCTTGGTTCGGCAAGCAGCCTGTACGACAGATACATAGTAAGGGAAATCGACAGGTTTTCAGTACAAACATGGTCGGGTATTTATCAGCTTATGATATTGCTTCCAATAGTGATATTCTTCTGGTATCCAACGAGAAAAAAGACAACCCCTTTTCAATTCAGGTGGACAATTCCTTTGATTGGAGTATTCTTAGTACTTTCCGACTTCTTTTATTTCTGGGCTATCAGCTATCCAGAATCGTTAATATCGGTTTTATCAGGAATAAGGCGAAGCGGAGTGGTAATTCCTTTTATCTTTGCTGCCATATTTTTTAATGAAAAGAATGTCAGGAAGAAAGGTCTTTACCTTGCAGGAATTATAACAGGAGTAATTTTGATGGCACTGGGAAGTAGCTAATATATAATTATTAATAGAATGAATAAAAGCAACATAGGAGTTTTACTTGCAGTAACCACAGCAATTTTCTGGGGACTGCTGGCTATTGCATTGAAGGTTGCTGTCAGGGTAGTTGACTCATACACTATAGTATGGTTCAGGTTCTTCTTTGCTGCTATTGCCTTATTCATCTGGATGTGGTTTACTGACAGGAAGAGCCTTAATATTTTAAAGAAGCCGCCGTTAATGCTTCTCGTAGCATCGGTAGCACTGGCAATCAACTATATAGGGTTTATGCTCGGGGTGAAATATACTAGCCCCAGCAATGCTCAGGTAATTATTCAAATCAGTCAGGTGCTTTTTGCCATAGCTGGTATTGTAATTTTTAAGGAGAAAATAAAAAAATCACAAATAATTGGGTTTGTTGTCTTGATAATTGGCTTTGCCCTTTTTTACATGGAGCAGCTGAATAACATGCAATACAAATCAGGAGACTTTATTCTAGGAGTAACATTTACTTTAATTGGCGCGATTACCTGGACTTTCTATGCTATCATCCAGAAAAAGTTGCTTCCCAAATATGAACCGCAAACACAGAATATCATAATCTTCACACTACCAATATTTTTATACCTGCCTTTAGTCAATTTCAATACCTTGGGAAGTTTGAACATTTACTGGTGGGGACTTCTTATCTTCCTTGGAATTAATACACTAATAGCTTACGGGTGTATGACTGCTTCACTCAAATATCTTGAAGCCAATAAGGTAAGTGCAATTCTAATTAATAATCCTATCATCACCTTCATTATCATGGCAATACTGACAGCTATGGATGTAAAATGGATCGAAGGAGAAAACTTCAGTGTGATGGCATGGATAGGAGCCTTGCTTTTTATTTTTGGAGCGTTCATGGTAGTAAAATCAAGGAAAAAATAACTTATTAACACATTGTTGATTTTGTGAATAAGTTGTAGCGAAATACCTCCCCTATTCAATTTCATTGAACTATTTTTGGGGAAACTTCTAAATGGATAACAACCTGATATATATAGATGTAATATTGCCTGTTCCTTTGAACCAGAGCTTCACTTACTATGTTCCCGAGGATCAAAAGGATAGTGCTGTTCCGGGTAAAAGGGCAATCGTACAATTCGGGGCAAGGAAGTTATATACCGGAATTATCAAAAAGGTTCATAATAATGGCGATGCTTCTAAGACCAAGCCCGTTGAATCAATTATTGATGACTCCCCTATTGTCAGTCCTCAGTGTTTCCCTCTTTGGGAATGGATTGCTGAATATTATTGCTGCAGCGAAGGCGAAGTAATGAAGGCAGCACTGCCCTCAGGATTAAAGCTTGAAAGCCAGACCAGGCTGACTTTAAACCCCAATTGGATAGAAACATCAAAATTAACTGATCTGGAAGAATCTGTTTATCAGTTTCTTTGCTCACAGAACTCAGCATCAGTAAATGATATAAAATCTCTTCTGAAAAAAGCAAATTCTTATGGAATTATCAAATCCATGCTGGCCAAAGAGGCAATATTTGTAGAAGAAGAAATAAATGAAAGATATAAACCCAAAACAATAGCTTATGTCAGTATTGCTGAAGAACTTAAGACAGAAGAAGATTTCAAAAATGCATTCGATCAGCTTAAAAGGGCACAAAAGCAGTTAGAGTTGTTCATGTTGTTATTGAATGAATTAAACCACTTTGCTCCAAACAGAAAGAAGCACATAGAAAAGAAGGAATTACTTAAAACCGGAAATTCAAATGAATCGATACTGAAAGGTTTATTGATTAAGGGCTTCATTAATATTGAAAACGTTAAGGTTGACAGGATAAATGAAAGTACAAGCACAAGGCCTCATGTTAAGTTGAATGAATTTCAGGAAGAAAGTATAAATAACATATATGGGCAGTTTAAAACGAAGAATGTAGTTTTGTTGCATGGCATTACTGCCAGCGGCAAGACAGAAATATATATCAAACTCATTGAAGACCAACTGAAAGCAGGAAAACAAGTACTGTATCTTCTTCCCGAGATAGCCATTACATCGCAGATAATAGAAAGACTTAAGAATGTCTTTGGCAATAAAGCAGGCATTTATCATTCAAAGTTCAATGATTCGGAAAGGGTTGAAATATGGAATAAGGTTTTGAATTTCGACCTTGAAAAACAACCTGATTATCAGCTCATATTAGGCACGAGGTCGTCACTGTTCATCCCTTTTAAAAACCTGGGATTGATAATAGTAGATGAAGAACATGAAAACAGTTACAAGCAGTTTGACCCGTCACCAAGATACAATGCCAGGGATGCAGCAGTAGTGCTTGCCAATCTTCACGATGCAAAAGTGTTGATGGGAACAGCTACTCCCTCTTTTGAAACATATCTCAACTGTAAGACCGGGAAATACGGTTATGTCTTTTTAAACAAAAGGTATATGGAAACAGAGTTACCTGAGGTTTTGATAGCTGATATTGCTGATGCATACAAGAGAAAGAAGATGAAATCTCACTTTACACCATTGCTTTTTGATGAGATGCAAAATGCACTTGGAAGAAATGAGCAAGTGATTCTATTTCAAAACAGAAGAGGCTTTTCACCTTACATACAATGTAAAACATGCGGATGGATACCAAAATGTAAGAACTGTGATGTAAGTCTTTCATACCATAAATCACAAAATTATATACAATGCCATTATTGCGGATTCACTTCACGACTACCTGAAAAATGTGAGAATTGCAATTCACAAGATATTCAAACAAAAGGGTTTGGAACGGAAAAGATTGAAGATGAACTTAAAATATTCTTCCCTGAGGTAAGTGTAGGAAGGTTGGATACCGATGCTTCAAGAGCAAAAGCGGGTCATGAGAAGATAATTGAAAAGTTTGCCTCAGGGAAAACACAAATACTCATTGGCACGCAAATGGTTACCAAAGGACTTGACTTTAAAAATGTAAGTCTGGTTGGAATATTAAATGCAGATAACATATTCAACTTCCCTGATTTCAGGGCACATGAAAGAGCATATCAGCTAATGGTTCAGGTCAGCGGAAGAGCAGGAAGAAATATCAAGAGGGGGAAAGTAATAATACAAACCTTTCAGCCGGAGCATCCGGTAATAAAGATGGTATTGATGAATGATTACAATTCATTCTTTGAAAGGCACATAGCAGAAAGAAAAGTATTTATGTATCCTCCTTGGTTCAGATTAATTAACATTACGGTAAAACACAAAAACCAGGAAAGGACATTATTGGCAGCGAAACAATTGGTAGCTGAGTTAAATAAAAACATAAATGCAAAAATATTAGGCCCGGAATATCCTGCAGTTGGGAGGATATCGCAATATTTTCAGCTGATGATAAGGATAAAGCTTGAAAAAAATCATTCAGTATCAAATGCAAAAAAAGAAATTTTAAAGAGCATAGATAAGGTAAAACAAACTGTAAACAACGGTCCTGTAATATTTAACATTGACGTCGATCCATTATAAAAAAATTCAATGGAAAAAATTGTGATGTCATTATGAGTTAAAATATTATTTTTGGGACTACAAAAAATAGATACATGGGTAAAGTAATAGTTATTGCAAATCAGAAAGGTGGCGTTGGAAAAACAACAACGGCAATCAATCTTTCTGCAAGTTTAGCCGTTTTAGAGAAGAAAGTTTTATTAATAGATGCCGATCCTCAGGCAAATGCAACCTCCGGATTAGGTTTTGATTTAAAAGGTATTGAAAACAGTATATATGAATGCATTATAGATCATATCGATCCGGAAACTGCCATATTAAAGACAGAAATAGAGAACCTTCATATAATGCCTTCACATATTGATCTTGTAGGTGCTGAAATAGAAATGCTCAATATGCCTGAAAGGGAAAAAGTATTAAAGCAGGTTACAGATTCTTTAAAGGATAAATATGATTTTGTAATAATTGATTGCTCACCTTCATTAGGACTTATCACAGTAAATGCCTTAACAGCAGCAGATTCAGTAATAATACCTGTTCAAAGTGAATATTTTGCACTTGAGGGATTGGGCAAGCTTCTAAATACAATAAAGATCATACAGAGCAAGCTGAATCCGCAGCTTGAAATAGAAGGATTCCTGCTGACTATGTACGATTCAAGATTGAACCTTTCAAATCAGGTTTATGATGAAGTAAAAAGGCATTTCCAGAGTATGGTATTTGAAACAGTAATACAAAGAAATGTAAGGCTTAGTGAAGCTCCAAGTCACAGGAAGCCGGTTTTGTTGTATGATGCCGCATCAAAGGGTTCAACAAACCACTTAAGTCTGGCACAGGAATTAATTGCCAAGAACAGTGTCAAATTGTCGAAACAATAATTATTTACCGAATCTAAAGAACAAAAAATGGCCAAGAGACATGCTTTAGGAAGAGGGTTAGGTGCCCTGATTGATGATTCAGTAACAATGGGTCCGCAAACTTCTACCCTTATCGATGAAATTGAAATCAGCATGATTGAGACCAATCCATGGCAACCAAGAACAACTTTTGATGAAGAAGCGCTGATTGAACTTTCAAATTCAATACGGGAGGTTGGTATTATTCAGCCTTTAACATTAAGGAAGATTTCTGAAAACAAATATCAGATTATAGCAGGAGAAAGAAGATTCAGGGCATCGAAGATGGCCGGACTGACAAAGATTCCTGCATACATAAGGGAATCGGATGATTCCAACATGCTTGAGCTTGCACTCATTGAAAACATTCAAAGGGAAGACCTTGATGCAATAGAAGTAGCTGTGAGTTATCAGCGCCTTATCGATGAATGTAGCCTTACACAGGAAAATCTTGGTGAACGTGTAGGAAAAAAGCGTTCAACCGTAACCAATTATCTCAGGTTATTGAGATTGCCTGCGCTCATTCAAAAGGCAATACGTGAAAGAGAAATAACAATGGGACATGCAAGAGCAATAATTAATGTAGAAGATCCCGAAACACAAATAATGCTTTTCAAGCAAATAGTAAAGTATGACTTTTCAGTTAGAAAGATAGAAGAAATAGTAAGAAAAATCAACAACGAAGGAGAAGAGAAAAAACCTGAAAAGACAATTAAAATTCCAAAGTTCCCTGAAGAATACGATGAACTAAAGAAACACCTTTCAAAACATTTTGAATCGAATGTAGATTTCAAAATGAATAATAAAGGGAAGGGTAAAATCGTTATTCCATTCAAATCAGAAAAAGATCTTGAGAGGATAATAGGAGTTTTAGATAAATTAAACAAATAATAATCATATTTTGAATTTATGGATTAAGGGCATATTGCTGATGTTCCTTAGCCTGTTTTGTTTTTTACAGGTTAACGCCCAAAATACAGTTGAGAAAAAAGATACTGTTGATTTAAAAAATGAAATTACAGTAAAGAGACATATTCCGGGAAAGGCAACTGCATATTCTGCTGTATTGCCCGGTCTCGGACAAATATACAACAAGAAATGGTGGAAGGTGCCCTTTATATATGGAGGCTTCGGTGCTTTGGGTTATTACATTAATCAAAATCATAAATATTATCTAGACTATAAACGCTGTTACATGGACGTGTCAGATGATGATCCGTCAACAGCTTATTACAAGGAAATGTTTCCTGATTACAATTTCGATGATGCGGATATAAGTTCCCTTAAAGATATGTTTGAAGTGAGAATTGACAGTAAAAGACGTCAAAGAGATTTGTTTATAATCATAACAGCGGGTTTCTATCTGCTTAATATTATGGATGCTAACATTGATGCACATTTTTTAGATTTCGATATAAGTGAAGATTTAACGTTTAATTTTGAGCCGGTATTTGTCGATCCTATTACAAATTCTATTATCTTAGGAGGTCAATTGGCTATAACATTTTAAAGGAGGTTCTTAATGAGGAAAAAAATTTCTGTTCTTCTGATCATTTTATTATCCCACATATCCTATTCTGTTAAAACTTTTGCGGAAGGCAAACCTACTATGTTGCCAATGCCAAGAATTGAAGTTGCGCTCATTGATTCCAATGGCCAGCTCGACACGTTTAAAGCTTATCCTGATGAATTTATTGACGATGTAATGTCGGCTAAGGTTGACAGCATGGCCAATGATTATTACATCAAGACTATTTTCAATCTCGACTCACTTTCTAATACTGTTTTTTCTGAAGACAATCTTGTACCGGGTGATTCTGCCGACCTAAACCTTAGTGTGGCAAACGACCTGACAGATTCGTTAATAATGAAGAGGCTTGCCGATATCAATTCTTTCATTGATTTATCTTTCAACAGTAAAGTCAGGGAAATGGTAGAATTCTACACAAAGAAAAGGCATGATAAGATTGAAACTATGCTGGGACTTACAAGCTTTTATTTTCCTATGATAGAAGAAACCCTTGATAAGTATAAGCTCCCTCTTGAGTTAAAATATATGGCAGTTATTGAATCAGCAATGAATGCAAGGGCTGTATCAAGAGTAGGTGCATCAGGAATGTGGCAATTCATGTATAAAACAGGCAAACTATATGATCTGGAAGTCAATTCTTACATTGATGAAAGGTATGACCCGATTAAAGCTACTGATGCAGCTGCCAGATATCTGAAAGACCTCTATTCTATCTATGGTGACTGGCATCTTGTTATTGCTGCATATAACTGCGGTCCGGGAAATATCAACAGGGCAATTGCCAGAACCGGAGGCAAGCAGGATTACTGGGAAATTTATTCCAGATTGCCAAGAGAAACCAGAGGATATGTACCGGCATTTATTGCAGCAGCATACACTGTCAATTATTACAA
>JAGODU010000009.1 GCA_017998095.1 Prolixibacteraceae bacterium
ATTCTTACAATAAGAATTACAAGCTTCTCATATAAAAACGGTATACCCGATGATCCTTCAGAAAATGGAGGTGGATTTGTCTTCGATTGCAGAGGATTACCTAATCCCGGCAGACTCCCGGAATATCAAAATTCTTATGGCGATGAAAAAGAAGTAATTGATTATCTTGAACAATTCGATGAAGTAGCTCAGTTTCAAAATAACGTACGCAATATTACAGCCATTTCAATAAAAGAATATATTTCAAGAGGATTTGACCACCTTTGTGTTAATTTTGGTTGCACAGGAGGCCAACACCGATCAGTTTACAATGCAGAAAAATATTCAGAATGGGTTAAGAACAATTTCACTGTAAGAATCGTTCTTATACACAATGAAAAATTAAAATCAAATGAGTAAAAAAGCCTGCAAAAAAGACGACTACACTATACCTGATAATCCTAAATTCATTTGTAAGAAGTGCAAACGCCTTTCTAAAAAAGAAAATAAAGTTTGCAGTCCTCAAAAATTAACATAAACCTTTCTAAAAATTAATCGCTTTTGCCATAAATCTCCTATATTTGAATATTGAGCTGTTTTTTAGGTAACCTAACTCCTGAAATATGCCGGAATACAAATATTTCAATCGCGATTTAAGTTGGCTCTCTTTTAATTACAGAGTTCTGGAAGAAGCCAAAGATACTTCTCTGCCACTGTATGAAAGGATAAAATTTCTAGCCATATATTCCAATAACCTTGAAGAGTTTTATCAGGTAAGAGTAAGCTATTACCGGCAGCTTTTAAAAAACGCTGAACTCATTCCTCAAAAAATAGAACAGGTCCAGCCTGCAAAAATACTACACCAGATTAATGAAACTGTTGACAAATACCAACTTGAGTTTCACAACCTTTTTGACAATGAAATTATTCCTGAACTTCAAAAGAATGGTATTTTCTTGTTAGACAGAAATTCTGAACTTTCCGGTCAACAACAAATCGAGATAAAGAATATTTTCACAACTGAAATATTAAGCTTGTTGCAACCGGTTCTTCTTCTAAAAAAAAGAATCCGCCCTTTCCTCAAAACCGGCCATGTATATATCGTCATGGAAATGGTTGTCAATAAGTGCGATCAAAAGAATTCAAAGAAGCAAAGGGTAAGATACGGTCTTATAAAGGTCCCGACAGATCATAACATTTCACGTTTTATTGAACTAACTCCCGCTGAAGGCAATCATTATATCATGTTCCTTGAAGATGTTATAATGAAACATGCTAACAAGATATTTCCCGGATACACTGTTAATGAATGGTATACAATCAAGCTTACCCGGGATGCTGACCTGGAATATGATGAATATGAAGAAGAAGAACTTATTGATGCCATTGAAAGAATCTCTTCAGCAAGAACTCTGGGTAAACCAAACAGATTCTTATTTGACAGGAGGATGCCTCATAAGTTTCTAAACTATATGATGCAAACCTTTAAAATAGATAGTGACATTCTTGTTCATGGGGGTGTATATCATAACTTCAGAGATTTTTTTAATTTTCCCAACCCTGTTTCTCCTAAACTTGAAAATGAAAAGTTAAGTCCACTAAGAATTCCTGAACTTGATAACGTTAAATATCTTAGTCGTGCAATTAATAAAAAGGATTTTCTTTTAAATGTTCCTTATCAATCATACGATTATTTCCTGAGATTCCTCGAGCAAGCTGCAAACGATGATTCTGTTATTGAAATTAAAGCAACACAATATCGTGTAGCGGAAAGATCTGCTGTTGTAAATGCACTTATGAATGGAGCTGAAAATGGTAAAAAAGTGACTGTATTCGTAGAACTGAAAGCCCGCTTCGATGAAGAAGCAAATCTTCAATATGCGGCTGAAATGAAAAAAGCAGGTATCAATATTTTCTATAGCATTCCAGGGGTTAAAGTACATGCTAAAGTTGCCCTGGTCATAAGAGATAAAAAAAATAATCCCGGTTCAAAAGATCAGGCATACATTGCAACCGGAAATTTTAACGAAAAAACTGCCCGTATATACTGTGATCAGGGACTTTTTACTTCTCACACCGGAATTATAAGCGACCTGAAAAAAATGTTCCGCTTTCTGGAATTCCAAAATGAATCAGTCAGGTTTAAACATCTGTTGGTCCCTAATTTTAATCTGATTCATAAATTCGGCCAACTTATAAACCGCGAAATTGAAAATGTAAACCAAGGGAAAAAGGGATATATTGTTATTAAAATGAATGGCTTGCAAGACAATCACATGATTGACATGCTTTACAGGGCCAGTGAAGCCGGAGTTCAAATTGACCTTATAATAAGAGGCATCTGCACAATAAAGACCGGAAAAAAATACAGCAAGAACATAAAGGTAATCAGAATAATAGACCGCTTCCTTGAACATTCCAGAGTGTATGCCTTTTATAATAACGGCAATCCTATTGTATATCTGGGTTCTGCCGACTGGATGAAAAGAAACCTTTATGCACGTCTTGAATGTGTTTTCCCGATTTATAATCTTGAATTAAAAAAGGAAATTCTTGATGTGCTTAAAATTCAATTAGCTGATAATGTTAAAGCATCTTTAGTTGGAAAGAATATGGAAAACATTCGCATCAAAAACAATAATTCCCCAGTGCAATCTCAATTGGCTACTTACGAATATTTTAAAAATAAATACCCAAAAACGTTATCTCTTTAATGGATGTAATTGCCTGGATAGGATTTTCACAGGCTTTGTTTTCAGGTATTCTGACTATTACCAAAAAAAAACAAAGTATTTCAGATAAACTGCTATCAGCCTGGCTCTTTCTGCTTGCTATCGAATTTCTTTCTTTTGGAATAGAATCTAAAATATATCCCGACTTTTTATTTCTTACAAATACATTCCTCCTCTTCAACCCGGCTCTTTACATTTATACCTGCTCTTTAACAAACCCTGATTATAAACTTAGAATAAATCAACTATTGCACATACTACCCTACTTGTTTTTTAAAATTACAGCTTGGATTATTAAAGAACCTCAGTCTTTTGAAACGTTCTTCGATCCCGACAAAACACTCTGGTTCAGAATTTTATTTACAATATTTGGAATTTCATCATGGGTCGTGTATCTTACTTTAAGTGTTTTGTTATTAAAGAAACACAGAAAAACTGTTAAAAATGAATTCTCAACAATAGATATTTATATTAATTATGCCTGGCTCATGTTTGTGATTATCCTTTATGTAACATACTGCTTTACAGTTTTTATATGGGGAATTACAAATCTGATTTATTACAACACATTGTCCCTTTCAATTTTTAATTACTCAATGTTGCTTGTCTTTATTTACATATTTGGATTCTACGGTTTAAAACAGGAAGATCTTTTTAAAAGAAAAAATAATCCATCAATACTGCCTAAGCCTCAAACTCTTAATATATCAATATCTTCCCGTGAAAAAATCAAAAATTCTTTATTACATTATTTTGAAAAAGATAGCCCCTATCTTAATCCTGATTTGAATATGACTCTTTTGTCAGAAAAAATTAAAATACCAAAACATCATATTACTGAAGTTCTTAACAATGACATGGATAAGAATTTCTTTCAATTTGTGAATGAATACCGCATTGAAGCAGTTAAAATTAAACTCATCGACCCAAAAAACCCATATTCGATAGAAGCCATTGGATATGAATGTGGATTCAACAGTAAATCAACTTTTTTTTCTGTTTTTAAAAATATTACCGGGATGACTCCTTCTGAATATAAAAATAAAGCCAACTCCAATTTTTAAAATTTGCACTTGTCATTACTGTCCGACTTTTAAATATAAAACCCTTCTTTTAAAACTTATTCGTAATTTGCTTCAAAATGCTTAATTATGAAATACTTAATTTTAACATTTATCTTCATCTTCTTGCTATTGTCTAATTTATTTTCTCAAGGCTTATTTGAAAGTACAGTACAGGAAAACTCAGGCAACAAACCAGGAGGCCTCAGCTTCAACGGATATGTTCGCGGATCATCTTTTCTGGCGTCAAAAAAATATGATTATCCAGCAGTTTTTGGAGAGACTTCTCTACAAACCAAAATTAGCACACAAAATCTTATCTTGTTCAGCGACCTTCGTTTCAGAAGCGGTTATATTTTCAATGAACAAATTAACGAGTTTGAAATTAAAGAAGCTTATGCAGGAATTAAATCAGATTTCTTTGATGTTTTAATTGGAAATCAAATAATCACCTGGGGAAGAACCGACGGGTTCAATCCAACCAACAACATTTCCCCAAATAATTATTTCTTCCTATCTGCTAATCCCGATGATCAGAAATTATCAAACTTCATGCTTAGCACTGAATTCAGAATTTCTCCGGCAATTAGTATTGATATAATCGGGATTCCTGTTTTCAAGCCTTCGATTTATAAATATGATCTTATTAACAATAATGACAATGCATCATTCACCAATCCTGATTTACCTGATAAAGTTTTTAAAAATGGTTCCTTAGCTGCTAAACTTGATTTTGAATTCCCGTCTATTGGTTTTTCTTTATCATTTTTCAATGGATACGACCCCTTCTATGGCTTCGACATCAAGAATGTTGAATATTCAATCGGATTGCCCGAAATTACTTATATCCCTTCATTTTATAGAAAAACCAGTCTCGGACTTGATTTTACTCTCCCTCTTGGCACATGGATACTAAGAAGCGAAGCTGCTTACAATTTACCGGAAAACAATGAAAATAAAATGTATATACCTAATAAAGATATATCGTATGTTGTCGGTATTGAACATGACTTCAAAGGCTTTCTAACTATCATCCAATATATTGGCAAATACACTTTTGATTATAATCGTCTTGACAAACCTCAACTCACTAATCCTTTGGATCCTCTTGCCTTACTTCAATATGCTTCTGAAACAATTAATTATGAATCAGCATTGTATAATCGTAAGATTTTCCATCAGCAAAAACAAATGAATCATGCCCTGTCGATAATTATTTCAAAATCCTTTTTTTACGAAACACTAAATCTTGATCTATCGGGATACTACGACATAAGCTCTAAGGAATATATGATACGACCATCTCTAAAGTGGAATATTAATAATTCACTTTCAGCTACTGCAGGATATTCATATATGAATGGTCCCTCACAATCATTATTTTCCTATGCTACTTCTGTTCTCAGCGGAGGATTTATTGAAATTAAAGCAAGCTTCTAATGGAATTCGAAAAGTTCATATTACGCAACAAACTGTGGTTCATAATCGTACCAATTGTACTTACAATCTTATCTGTCATATTCATGGTCAGGATAAAGATAAATTCCAATCTGGAATCTTATTTTCCTGACAACCTCCCATCTAAAGTAAGCTCTTCTATTGTTGAAGAATCATTTGGAAACGGAGAACCGCTTCTCCTTATTTTTGAAAGTGATGATATCCTTAATTCTGAATCTTTATTAAGAATTAAGAACATCACTTCTAATTTGAAAATGAAGGAATACTTCGATGATGTTATTTCGCTCTTCGACATGAAAGATATTAAAGGTGAAGATGGTGCAATGATTGTCGACCCCCTTATAATTGATATCCCTCAGGATAAAAACGAGACCCAAATCCTGAGAAGTAATATCATCAAAAATGAGCTTGCTTATAAGAATTTTATCTCTGAAGATTTCAGGTATTCACTTGTGTTAATTAACGTTAACCAAGGCGCTAATGAAGATTCAGCTATTACTGCCGTACGTGAAATTATTGATAATTATCCGGGCACTGAAAAAACTTACATAAATGGAATGCCATACTTAAGAGCGGAAATTAACAACAAGATTACCAAAGACCTGATTATCCTTTTGCCTCTCGCCCTTTTGATAATGATAGTCTTTTTCTATCTTTCCTTCAACGAGTTCAGAGGTGTCTGGCTACCCCTCAGTGTTGTAGTTATTTCCACTGCTGTTTCTATGGCTATTCTTCCTTTAATGAACTGGGAACTAACATTAATCGGTGTAATCATTCCTATCATGATGATTGCCATTGCAAATAATTATGGCGTTCATTTGATTGTAAGGTATCAGGAATTCAATGCAGCTCATCCCGGATGGAATATCCGTCAGATAGTTCTGAAATCTGTCAACGTTTTAAAAAAGCCAATCCTCCTTACAGGCCTTACTACTATTGTTGGAATCTTCGGACTTGTGCTGCACATTCTTATTCCTGCCCGACAGATAGGTATTATTGGTGCAATTGGAATTGGACTTGCTCTTGTTTTAAGCCTAACTTTCGTCCCTTCATTACTCGCCGGATTAAAGAAAGGAAAAATTCACAATGAATTTCAAAAGGAAAAGAATGGAGTTCTTGGTAAAATTCTTGAAAGAATTGCAGATTTTATAACAAAAAGTCCGCGAACTGTAATAGCAATATTTACATTCACCTTACTGGTTTTCGGACTATTAATCAATTTCTTACAAATAGCTCCCGATAACGATAAGGTTTTACCTAAAAATCATCCTTATAACCAATCTATTTCAATTGCAAACGAACACTTTGGAGGCACTAAATTTCTTTCGGTGATGTTTGAAGGCGACATACAAGATCCTGAACTTTTAAAGAGAATGGATAATTATGAAAGTGAAATTAAAAAAATAAAAGGAGCAGGTAGTGTCTCTTCAATTACTACTGTCATAAAATTGATTAGTAAAGCCCTGAATGACAAAGGAACTGAAGGATATAATGCAATCCCTGAAACTCAGGACGCTGTTGCTCAGTATCTTTTACTTTATTCAATGAACGGCGCCCCTGAAGACCTTGAACAATTTGTAAATTTTGACTACACCAGGGCACTTATGAATATTCAGTTTCATGCTACTAATATGAAACAACTGAATAACGTTGTCGATAAGGTAAGTAAAATTGTAAAAGATGATCCTGCTTTTTCTGTTGTTTCAGGTTTCAGCCTCACTGATAAAGAAATGTCCGAATCCACAGTTTCCGGACAGATATACTCTCTTATATTTGCACTTATTGCTATTTTCCTATTGATAATGTGGATTTTCAAAAGTCCCAA
This sequence comes from Prolixibacteraceae bacterium, assembly GCA_017998095.1. The sequence continues at coordinate 7,056 of JAGODU010000009.1, forward strand.
GGCCGGCTTGCTGGGAAGTATTCCTCTTGTTTTTGCAGTGGTTTGCACATTTGGCTTCATGGGAATACTGAAAATTGAACTAAATATTGTCACAGCTCTCCTTTCGTCAATTTCAATTGGAGTAGGAGTTGATTATACAATACACATGTTCTGGAGATTAAAACTTGAGTTTGAAAACCGGCAATCATATCCTGCAGCAATTAAACAAGCGTTAAAAGTCACCGGCAGAGGCATTGTCATAAATGCCTTATCTGTAATGCTTGGATTTTCTGTTCTTTTGTTCTCTTCATTTCCATATCTGAAAATGTTTTCAGCTCTGATAATATTGTCATTATCACTCTGCTTAATCTGTGCCTTAATTTTAATCCCGGCCATCTGCCTGGTAATAAAGCCTTCTTTTTTAAATAACAAAAGTAAAATCAAAAAAATATGAAAAAACATCTGGTGCTATTAGTAACAATCCTGCTTTTATCTATAATCAACACTCATGGCCAAAGTGCTCAGGAAATAATGAAGAAATCAAGCGATATTATCTCGCTCGATGCTATGGAAATGGTTTCTACCCTAAAAATCTTCAATGAAAAGGGTACTGAAAGAACAAGAAAGATGGCTACAATCTCAAAGAAGTTTGGCCAGACAACTAAGATGATTATGAAGTTTACAGAACCGGCCGACGTAAGAGGAACTGCCATATTGATATATGATTATGAAAATCAAAATGATGATATGTGGATATACCTCCCCGCAATTAGAAAATCAAGAAGGGTTGTAAGCAGTGATAAAGGTCGGAATTTCATGGGTAGTGAATTCACTAATTCTGATATGAGCAAGCCAAATCCGGATGATTTTTCTTATAAGATTCTTGGTGATGTTACCATCGATTCAAAAGAATGCTGGAAAATTGAATCTACACCCAAATCAGAAGCCCTCAATTCAGAATACGGATTCAGTAAAAGAATTTCTCTTGTAGATAAACAAGACTTTCATGTTTTTGAAATTGAATACCATGACTTAAAAGGAAATCTTCAAAGAAAAGAATTACTTAAAGATTACAAAAAAATGGCTAATGGAAAATATATTTCATGTTATATGGAAATGAGCAATTTACAAAACAAAAGAAAATCTATCCTTTTGATAGATAACTTCCAGTCAGGCTCTACTGCAACTGAAGCTTATTTTTCTCCGGCCATGCTTGAAAAATAGTTTATCGCATTGAAAGCTTTGAAACATGAAACACATTAACATCTACATAAAGTTGATTGTCACCTCTTTGCTTATAACATTGGCAATTTGCAATGGGAATGCTCAAAGCGTTAAATTAATGCTCTCCGGAATCAGAAATAATGCCGGAATGATAAAGCTGACAATCTACAATAATGAAGAAAGTTATAAAAAAGAGGTCCCCGATTTGATAAAAGATGTTGCCAAAGACAGTTTAGAAAATGGCAATCTGACCTTTCGTCTTGATAATCTTTGCTGCGGAATCTGGGGTATAGTGGCAATCGACGACGAAAATGAAAATGGAAAACTCGACAGGAAATTTTTTATTCCTAAAGAAGGATTCGGTTTTTCAAACTATACTTTCAGTAAGCATTGCAAACCCGAATTTGGAGAATTTTCTTTTCCTGTTACTGAGGGTGAAAATATTATTATAGTAAAGATGTTTTATTTTTAAAAGTAAATATCAGCAAATCAATTTCTGAGAGAATCTCTGTCAATTTCCAAACTGAAAAAGATTAACCTCCGTTATTCTTATAAAACTAAAATTAACTTTCGGATTTATAGTACTATCCGCTATTGATTCTAAAAAATTAATAATTAATTTTGCAGACCATTTTTAAAAGTATTTAATGAATGCTTTAAAATACTATTATTAACTGATCATAATTTAAAAATCATAAAAAAGATGAGCAATACTTTAGTAAACAAAGCTGCGGATAACATTCGTATTTTGGCTGCTGCCATGGTTGAAAAGGCAAAATCGGGTCACCCGGGAGGTGCAATGGGCGGTGCTGATTTTATCAACATCCTTTATTCTGAATTTCTCAATTACGATCCTTCTGATATGAAGTGGATCAACCGTGACCGCTTTTTTCTTGACCCTGGTCATATGTCACCAATGCTTTATGCACAGCTTGCACTTGCAGGTAACTACAGCATGGAAGATTGCTCAAACTTCCGTCAATGGGGCAGTGTGACTCCGGGACACCCTGAAGTAGATGTTGAACGTGGTGTTGAAAATACTTCAGGACCACTGGGACAAGGACATGTTATGGCAGTGGGTGCTGCTATTGCTGAAAGATTTCTTGTTGCCCGCTTTGGTGAATGGATGGCTCACAAAACATATACTTTCATTTCAGATGGTGGTGTTCAGGAAGAAATTTCACAAGGTGCTGGTCGTCTTGCAGGATATCTTGGCTTAAACAACCTTATCATGTTTTATGATTCAAACGATATCCAGTTATCAACTGAAACCAAGGAAGTAACAAAAGAAGATACAGCTAAAAAATATGAAGCATGGGGATGGAATGTTATTACTATCAACGGTAATGATGCAGATGAAATCCGTAACGCTTTGAAAAATGCTCAGACTGAAAAAGAAAGACCTACTATCATTATTGGAAAAACAATAATGGGTAAAGGCGCTGTTAAAGAAGACGGTTCGAATTACGAACGCAAATGTGCAACTCACGGTATGCCACTTGGCGAAGCCGGTGCTTCATTCGAGAAGTCTGTTGCCAACCTTGGCGGAAACCCTGAAAATCCATTCGTTATATTCCCTGATGTCCAGGAAATGTATGCTAAACGTCGCGAAGAATTGATTAAAGCTGCTGCTCTTAAAAAAGCTGCTCAATATAAATGGGAAGCTGAAAATCCTGAATTATCAGAAAAACTTAAGAAATATTTCTCAGGGAAAGCACCTGAAATTGATTATGCAAAGATTGAACAGAAAGCGGGACAAGCTACAAGAGCAGCTTCTGCCAACGTTCTTACAGTTTTTGCTCAGGAAGTTGAAAATATGGTTGTTTCTTCAGCCGACCTTTCAAATTCAGATAAAACTGATGGTTTCCTTAAAAAAACAAAAGCTTTCACTAAAGGCGATTTCACAGGAAAATTCCTTCAGGCAGGTGTTAGCGAACTTACTATGGGTTGTGTCATGAACGGTATGGCTCTTCATGGTGGTATCATTCCTGTTTGCGGAACTTTCTTTGTTTTCAGCGATTATATGAAACCGGCTGCCCGTATGGCTGCTTTAATGCAATTGCCGGTAAAATATGTTTGGACTCACGATGCTTTCCGCGTTGGAGAAGATGGTCCTACTCACCAGCCTGTTGAACAGGAAGCTCAAATTCGTCTGATGGAAAAACTTCAGAACCACAACCATAAAAATTCAATGCTTGTTCTTCGCCCTGCTGACAGTGCAGAAACAACTGTATCGTGGAAGATGGCTCTGGAAAACACAGATACTCCTACTGCCCTTATCCTTTCACGTCAGGGAATCGTTGATCTTCCTGCCTCAAAATCGAGGTATGAAGAAGCTCTCAAAGCCGATAAAGGTGCATATATAGTTTCAGATTGTGAAGGCACGCCTGATATTATTCTTATTGCCAGCGGTTCAGAAGTAAGTACACTCGTTGCAGGTGCAGCCCTCTTACAAAACGATGGTGTTAAATGCAGAATCGTATCTGTTCCATCTGAAGGTTTATTCCGCTCACAAAGTGAAGAATATCAGAAATCAGTGTTACCTGCAGGTGTAAAGAAATTCGGAATGACAGCAGGTTTACCTGTTACTCTTGAAGGTCTTGTTGGCGCCGATGGTAAAGTATTTGGCTTACCATCATTTGGATACTCTGCTCCTTTCAAAGTATTGGACGACAAGCTTGGATTCAACGGTCAAAACGTTTACAATCAGGTTAAAGCATTATTAGCTTAATCATATAAACATCAACATAAAGCAAGGGTGTTATCTTTCGCGGATAACATCCTTTTTTTATATACATTTGTCGAAAATATTACAGCATGTACAACAAATATTTTCCGGCAAACGAATATCATACTCCGGCTGATAAAAAAAGAAAAATTTGGGATATCCTTTCATTTGGAACCAGTTTGTATTTCAACTATAAGTTTTTCAAATATGTTATAAGAAACCGAAACCTTGCCCTTGAAAATAAATACGATACAGCACAATGGGCTTTATGTTCGCATGAAATATTTGAATTTCTGGAAGACTGTGGCGGCAAATATCACATTACAGGCTTCGAATATGTAGATCAGGTTAAAGATGAGCCTGTTGTATTTATAAGCAATCACATGAGCACACTTGAAACAATGGTTTTCCCATGTCTGATTGCACCGGTTAAAGAAGTTACTTTTGTTGTGAAGATGCAGCTCGTTACCGGAAAACTTTTCGGTCCTATCATGAGAGCCAGAAATCCAATTGCCGTAAGCAGAAGTGATTCAAGGAAAGACCTTATGACAGTTTTAAACGAAGGTCAGAAAAAACTTAGTGAAGGTACTTCAGTAATAATATTCCCTCAAAGCACCAGAACCGAAAAATTTATCCCTGAAGAATTCAATTCTTTAGGAGTAAAACTAGCTCAGAAGGCAGGCGTAAGAGTTGTTCCTATGGCAATTAAAACTGATTTCTGGTCAAACGGCAAACTCATTAAGGATTTAGGCCGGGCACAAAGAAACCTCCCTATTTATATAAAGTTTGGTAAACCGATGGAAATTAAAGGTTCCGGCAAGGAAGAGCACCAATTCATTACTGAATTCATTAAAAAGAATCTGGAGGAATGGAGTTCTGAAAAATAAAATGTTCCACATTTCTTTAAACTCAATTTCAAATTTCATAAAAAGGTTGTTGTAAATAACATCCGAAAAATCGTGTTTCTTTCAAGTCAAAAAAAAAATTTTTCAATCCTTACAACTTTTAATTAAAAAATAACGTTTTATGGAGGGGGAAATTTCCGTCCCATTTGTATTAAAAGTAGAAAAAGATTTAAAAATATTTCTAATGCCAAGCAACCCTTTACAACTAAAACTTGTCATTAGATTAGCTATGAAACATTAAACACATTTTTGCCATGAAACGCTTATTAATAATTTTACTATTCTTCACCTCGCTGAATGTTTTCAGTCAAAGTTACATTACTTTCAGCGGGGTGATTAAAGATTCCCAAACAGGCGAATACGTTAACGGAGTGGATATCTTTGTAAAGGAAAAAACAACCGGCACTCTTAGTGATGCCACAGGCTCTTTCTTCATGTTCCTGACTGAAGGTGTATATAACATCAAAATTTCAGGAGAAGGTTATAAATCTGAAATAATGACAGTTAATCTCACTGAGGACAAATATTTTGAAATAAAACTTAATCCTACTGAAGCTTCCAGAAAGAAAACTACAGGCAGACTAAATAAGAAAAATAATAATCAGGGAAGTGAAATTGTTCAACATTCTCCAATCGACAACCCTTCATAAATAAATATTCAATTTTTCAATTTTCCAATTAAAGCATCAAGGCTACTCAATTAGGGTAGCCTTTTTGTTTTCTCAAACTTAAAAACTCTCTTTACTTAACTCTAAAAGCAACATCAAATATATAAATGAGTCGTACCAGAGTCGTACCAGAGTCTTACCAAATACTAACCAAACACCATAAGGAAATTTTCTTATGGTGTTTGGTTAGTATTTGGTAAGACTTTGGTCTCTATTTGTTCAGACTTTGACAGTATTTATTTGTTGTAAAAAAATATATAATTTAAGCACACTTTATAACACTTCATCTATGAAATCTTACAGTCCGTCTTAGTTTTTTTCCTATCAAATAATTATTTGAAGAACTTTCGTTGAAATTTTAATTTAAAAATTATGAAACACATTATTGTAACAGCAATCATCATTTGCTCAGCCATTTTAAAAGTATTTTCATCAGAGTACGAAGAAAAAATGGGAGCAACTATCCAAAAAATGTATCAGTCAAGAAGTGAAACTGAGTTAACTGAAATAGCAGGTCAGTTTGAAAAGATAGCTCCGAACTCTGAAAGTGAGTGGCTCCCCGGATATTATGCCGCGTATTCTTATTTGAGTATTGTGATCAACAATTATAACATTAGCAACGACAAGAAAATTGAAATACTGGACAAGTCTCAGAAGCATATTGAAAATATAATGAAGATAAAACCGGATGAATCTGAGATTTATGCCTTGCAGGCTTTTGTATATTTAATGAGTATTATAAAACCGGAAGAGGGTTATAAATATTCAACCCTGGCAAACGAAAATCTCACTAAGGCAGAAAAATTGAATCCCAACAATCCAAGAATTTATTATCTGACAGCTTTAAGTTATTTATATACCCCTGAAGATTTTGGAGGAGGAGCAGAAGTAGCAAAACCTTTGTTTGAAAAGGCCGAACAACTTTTTAAAGATGAATCAGGGAAAGATAAACTTCTTCCATCCTGGGGAAAATATCATAATGGAATGATGTTGCAGCAGTGTGAAGGAAAAAAATAATATTTTTGCTTTAAACTTATCATACCACTATGGTTGTAATTGCCAAAAACAAGGTCAAGCAAACCTCTCGTAAACAAATAATTAGCGGCTTCGCAATAGCGGCTTTTATTTCTATTGCATTTGGCACTTCCATTTTGATTATTCAAAGTAAAAGCTTTAATCTTCCAATAAAAGAATACCTGTTAAATGCAGGTTATTCTATCTTTTTAGGTTTATTATTGTTTGCTAATGGTCCGTTATTCCGGCTTGTGGAAAGAGGATGGCTTTCATGGGTTAAACGACCTTTCAGAAGTTTAGTTATTGCATTAAGCTTTCACCTTATCTATTCAACAATTGCCATTTTGTTTGTCAACTGGTTGTATTTTATAGTAATCAGTAATCAAAGTTTTAAATTATTTTTTTCCTGGGGAGGTCACTTTATACTCTTAAGTGAATATGTTATCTTACTGATAATAACAGCAATAATCTATGCTAAATCTTTCTTCAAAGAATGGAGGATAGAAGTAACTGAAGGTGAAAAACTTAAGCAGGAAGCAATTTCTCTCCAATACCAGGTAATGCAAAACCAGGTAAATCCTCACTTTCTATTTAACAGTCTTAATACATTAGGCTCACTTATAGATATTGATACAAAAAAGGCAAAAGAGTTTACCCGGGAGCTTTCATTATTTTACAGAGAGCTGCTCTTCTTCAAGGATAAAGACCTCATTTCATTAAAGGAAGAGATTAGCTTCCTGGAAAGATATATTTATCTTCAGAAAATAAGATTTGGGGATAATTTTAACGTTGAAATTGATCTTGGCAATAATATTACCGGAGAAGTTATTCCAATGTCTGTACAAATGATGGTTGAAAATGCAATAAAGCACAATATCATTTCCAATGAAAGGCCGTTGTCCATTAACATTGGCTTATTGAGTGAAAATGAATTATTTGTTGAAAATAATTTTCAACCCAGAGAAAATGTTCAGGGAAGCAACAGAATAGGTTTGAATAATCTTAAAGAAAGATATATGTTTTTGACCGGCAAAGAATTAACCATAAACAATGACAGTAAAAAATTCAGAGTTACTATTCCTTTGATCATATTACAGCCATGAAAATACTGATTGTAGAAGATGAACCATTGGCAGCTGCCCAGCTAAAGAAGTTGCTGAAAGAAATAAGGCCCGATTCTGAAGTAGTTGCAATATGCGACACAGTTGAATCTACTGTAAATTGGCTAAAAGGAAACACTTCTCCTGATTTGGCTTTTTTGGATATACATCTCGGTGATGGATTGAGTTTTGAGATATTTAAAAAAGTAAACTTCGATGTTCCTGTAATCTTTACTACTGCTTACGATCATTATGCCATACAGGCATTTAAGGTAAACAGTATTGATTATCTGATGAAGCCTGTTGACAAGGATGAAATTATTGCTGCCCTGAATAAATATGAACAGCAAAAACAAAAGATTTCAGGGGGTTTAAACGATGGACTTATAAAGAGTCTCATCTCATCAATTGGAATCAATAAAGACTATAAAAAGAGGTTTATTGTAAAGATTGGCACACACATTAAGGCAGTAGAAACTGACAATGTAAATTATTTCTATAGCTTTCAGAAAGGAACCTTCCTGAAATCGGGCGATGGTAAGAATTATCTTCTGGACCAAACGCTTGAGACAATAGAACAGCTGGTCGATCCGGGTCAATTCTTCAGGATTAACAGGAAATATCTTGTGTCTCTTAATTCGATAACAGATGTAATTGCATACAGTAATTCAAGGCTAAAATTAAAAGTAGTTAACCAGGAAGAAGATGACTTTCTGGTTGCACGTGAAAAAGTAAAGCAATTCAAAGAATGGTTTGAAGGGTTACTTTAACCATCTGTCGAGCCATTTAAAGAAAGTACGCTGCCATAGCAAGCCGTCCTGAGGTTTCAGCACCCAGTGATTTTCTTCATGGAAGAGAAGAAATTCAGCAGGGATGCCTTTTAGAACAGCGGCATTGTAAGCTGCCATGCCCTGAGTAAACGGAATTCTGTAATCATTTTCACCGTGAATAACCAGAATAGGCGTATCCCATTTATCAACAAATTTATGAGGTGAAAATTCAAAGGAACGTTGTGCATCCTTATTATTTTTATCCCAGAACGGACCTCCCTTTTCCCAGTTTTCAAACCACATTTCATCAGTAGTAAGATACATCTGTTCGAAGTTGAATATACCGCAGTGAGAAATGAAAGCTTTAAAGCGTTTATCATGATGACCTGCAAGATAAAATACTGAGTAGCCGCCATAGCTGGCACCAATTGCTCCAAGCCTGTCTTTATCAACCCATGGTTCTTTTGTGGCATCGTCAATGGCAGAAAGATAATCTTTGATATTCTGTCCACCGTGGTCTTTGCTTATTTGTTCGAGCCATTCCATTCCAAAGCCGGGAAGTCCGCGCCTGTTTGGAGCAACAATGATATAGCCATTTGCTGCCATCATTTGAAAGTTCCATCTGTATGACCAGAACTGGCTCACAGTACTTTGCGGTCCACCTTCACAATAAAGCAAAGTAGGATATTTCTTTGAAGGATCGAAGTCGGGAGGGAAAATGTACCAGACAAGCATATCTTTGCCATCGGTAGTTTTAATCCATTTCTTTTCAACCCTGCCCATTTTAATTTGCTGAAGTAATTGCTTGTTTACCTCACTTATGGGAGTATCAGACCCATCATTTATGGAAACAAGATAAAGCTCATCGGGTTGAGACATAGATTGCTTACGAGCTATCAGTCCTCCTTCTGCCAATTGAACTGACTTGTAATTGTGAATTCCGTCAGTAAGGCGTTTTATCTCTTTCGATACAATGTCAACCCGGAAAATTTCATCAGTGGCTTTAATATCACTAATGAAGAAAAGGGATTTACCATCTTCTGCCCAGGTAATAGAAGCAGCACTTTCTTCGAAATTCTCAAAAAGGTTTATTCTCTCTCTCCCATTGATACCGGCAATAAACAAGCGAGCCTGATCAGATTCATATTCATCGCGCGCCATGCTTTCCCATGCTAAATATTTACCATCAGGAGAAAAGACCGGGTTTTGGTCGTAGCCCATTATACCTTCAGTAAAATTGATTGTAGTTTTATTTCCAAGATTATAAATCCAGATTTCCGAATTGGTAGAAACAGTATATTCTTTACCGGCTTTCTTTTTGCAGGTATAAGCAATAAGCTTTCCATCGGGAGAAACAGAAATTTGTTCGATACCACCAAAAGGTTTCATTGGAGAATCGAATCTTTCACCTTCCATAATATCGAAGGCATCGTGGATTCCTGCTTCATTATAAGAAGCAATGAAAATATGGTTATAAGTATAATCGTGCCATGAGTCCCAGTGGCGGTACATCAAATCATTTTCAAGCCGGGCTTTGGCTTTGGGAAGATCGGGGTAAATATCATTAACAGATTGGTCGAGTTTTACAGTTTTAATGATTACAATCTTCTCACCGTTAGGGAAGTATTTAAAATCGGATATGCCGGCTTCAATAAAAGTAATTTGCTTTTTATCTGAACCATCAGGGTTCATTTCCCAGAGTTGATCTGAGCCTGATTTACCGGAAAGATAGCCAATCTTTTTACCATCGGGTCGCCATGAAGCACTTCCTTCATTATCCTTATCGTCAGTTATTTTAGAAGTTTGCTTTTGATTCAAATCATAAATATACAAATCTTTATATCCTTTGTTATCCTCAATAGAATAATAGGTTACACCATAAAGCACTTTAGATTTATCGGGAGAAACAGTTTCACCGGTAATTCTGCCGAAAGACCATAATAATTCGGGGGTAAGAATACCGGAAGTTAAAACAGGTGTTTGAGGTATAAAACCCTTTTCGGAGACAGGTTCTTCTTTGCACGATAACGACATAATTATCAGAGATATAATTAAAACTGTGTTTAAAACATTTCGATTAAGCATAAGCTAATAATATTATTTGTTACAAATATACCAAAAGAGAGAATTAATGTTCAATACGGATACGCGTATCTACGGCAATAATTGAATTACCCTTGCCGAACAAAGGATTTATATCCATTTCCTTAATTTCAGTAGCAAAGCGCAGCAGGCTTGACAATCGGACAAGAATTTCAGCAAATTTACTTATGCTGACAGTCGGGTTTCCTCTGTAGCCTTTAAAAATCGGATATGACTTTAAATTTTTAATCATAGAATAAGCCTCATCCAATGAGAGGGGTGCAAGCCCGGAAGTAACATCCTTAAGAACTTCAACAAATATACCACCAAGGCCACATAGCATAATATGCCCGAATCTGTCTTCATATTTGGCACCAATGAACAATTCAGTACCTGAAAGCATTTCAGCCATTAAAACTGCTTCGGCTCCATTAATTTTAATCAATCGGTCGTATTCCTTTTTAACTGTTTCAACTGATTTAATGTTTAGGCTTACCCCTCCCACATCAGTTTTATGAACAGGACCAACAACTTTCATTACAAGTGGAAAGCCTAATTTAGAAGAACATTCAACAGCTTCCTCAACTGAATGAACTTCATATTCTTCAGAATAATCTAGTCCAATGCAATTAAAAAGTTTATGGATAACATCAACAGGTTGAAATCCATCTTCAGTTTTTTCGATAATCCTTCTAATTTCAGGAACATCAATACCTTCAAGAAAAATAGTTCCATCGGAAGGTGAAGGAGTTCTGTAAACCAGAGATAATGCCTTGCCAAGAGAAACTTCATCGGGGAAGTTAACGTTTCCGTGGGAAATGAAATAAGAGATATCATCTTTAACATTAACGATAGAGGGAAGAATCGGATAAATAGGTTTAGAACACTCTTTCATTTTCTGATCGAGAACTCGATATACTTCTCTAACGGGGAACAAGCCCGGGCTTCCGTAAATAACAGCCATGGCATCTATTTCATTGAAATCATTTTCACAGGCATCAATAATTGCATTTAGCTGAACTTCATCGCCGGTGGCAAGAAAGTCGATTGGATTTTCAACAGAAGAGCCGGGATAAAGCTGGTTTTTAAGATTTTCTTTAGCAGAAGAATCATTAATGCGGGGAATTCTCAGCCCCCCGGATTCCAGAGCATCAGTAAGCATAACAGCCGGGCCTCCTGCATGAGTAATAATAGCTATATTTCTACCTTTCAGAGGCTTACACATAAAAATACATCCAACTGTGGTTAGTTCTTCACGGCCATAACACCTTACTATTCCTGCTTTTCTAAAAAGGGCTTCAACTGCTGAATCGGAACTGGCCATTGCACCCGTATGTGAAACTGCAGCTCTGGAACCGGACACAGAAGAGCCTGCCTTAATAGCAGCAATTTTGCACCCTTTTTTAATCAAGGAAGAAGCATGGTGAAGAAGTTTATCGGGATTTTTAATGTTTTCAATATAAAGCAGTTTAACGTTTGGAATTATATCAGGATCATCATTTGTATCGAAATATTCAAGCACCTCTTCAATACCTGTTTGAGTTGAATTTCCAACAGAAATGACAGAATGGAAATTCAAGCCTTTAGTGATTGCAGATTCTATAATAAAAACTGCTGTAGCTCCTGAACCAGAAATGAAGTCGACACCCCGGGGATGAATTTTAGGTATTGGTCTTGTAAAAACAGAAGAATGTGAAGGAGTTACTACTCCTATACAATTAGGTCCGATAAGGCAGGCATCGTATTTATCCACAATATCAAGCAGCTGTTTTTCAAGCTCTTTTCCATTTTCACTTTCTTCGCTAAAGCCGGCTGAAATAATAATAAAAGCCTTTACATTCTTTTGGGAAGCAAGAATCCTTACTGTTTCAACACAAGTCTTAGCCGGAATAGCAATAACAGCAAGGTCTGCACCGGGAATATCATCAACAGAGCGGTAAGCTTTAATTCCCAGAACTTCATCATTATTACGGTTAACCACCATTAACTTACCGTTATAATTTGTGTCAATAAGGTTTTTTAGTAATTTTCCACCAGGTTTGGTTGTATCGTTAGAAGCACCAACGACGACAATACTTTCAGGATTAAAAAGCTGACTGTTTATCATTTCCTGTTTTTTTGTGAAAATTAACAAAAAATGATTAAGGCATATCCTGATTTTTTACATGTAGTCGATATTTTAAAATAAAAAGAAGGCAAAATATGTCAAAAATAGAAGATCAGCGAATACTAATATTTTGCAATGAAAAGAAAAACATAAAGCAGACAATTATTGATGCTGCATTTCTGGCATTAAAACTGGAAAAGGAAGTATGTTTCTTTGCATGTTACAACAATGAAAAAGGAAAAGAGCAACTTCAAAAAGAGACATCATCATACGCAACTATATTAAAGAAAGACATACCTCAACTCCCTGTTTCAACTTTAGTTTTAAAAGGGAAGCTTTATAAACTTGTACGAGAACTTGGAGAGAAATATAATACCATAATGCTTTGCAGTGGAGGGGAAGTAAGCAATTCATATTTAAAAGCTTTTTATAATTCTGGATTTCCTTTTTATTTTTCAAGAGAAGGGCGAAGTATTGATAAAGCTTTTAAGAGGATAATTATCCCTGTAGATTTCAGAAGCGGGACTAAGGATTCGGTTTTATGGGGAAGTTATTTAGGAAGGTTTAATGGCTCGGAAATTACCTTATTTAAGGCAAAGGACAATGATAATGATCTATCGGAAAAAGTAGAAGATGGAATAGCTTCTGCATTAAAACTGTATAATAAGTTTTCTTTTTCATACAAAGTAACAGAGTCGAATGTAAGCAGCTGGAAAATACATTTAAAAGCAATGGAATTGTCGGATGAATATGACCTTTTAATATTTACGGGTAGCTTCAATGTTATTTTGCCGGATTGGATTATGGGGCCATTTGAAAAAAGGATAGTAAATAAATTAAAAGCAACGCCCGTTTTGCTAATCAATCCACAGTCAGAAATGTATGTAATCTGCTCTTAAGAAAGCTTTATTCCTTAGGAATTTAATTAACAATAATACAATTACATTGAAAACTACTGATTTACTATCAATTACTAAAAGAGGGCAATACATAGAATATGCTTGTCAAAGAAGAACTGCAATTTGTCACACAAAACAATGCATTAGTCAACACAAAAAGGACACTTGTAATAAATCAAATAATTGAAACCCAAATATTTTAAAATTAAAAAAATTGTTTATTACATTGCATTCAATTTAAAATTCTCCTCTCCCCTGTTTTACAATATTCGTCTTTTAAAATGATCACTCCCCGGTGGTCATTTTTTTTATAATTCATTTAGTTTTCTTAAATCAGGAAGAGCACCTGCAATAATGAGAATATCTTTTTCTTTAAGAGGGGCCATTCTATCAAACTTATAATCGACAACATAGTCTTTTGGAGAAAAATTCAGGATTCCGCCTTTTTTAGGAGCTACTTTCACTGCAACAATTTTAATCCCAAATCTTTCTTCGGCGTTAATACTATCCAGTGAATGGCCTACATATTTTTTGGGAACATAAATTTCAGCGAGCGCATTATATTCATCGAATTCATAAACCTTAAGAGCCATGTCGAGATGAAGTTGAGAAATAATGGAATAAGCAGCTTCCTCTTCAGGATGAATAACTTCGTCTATACCAATCTGGTTTATAATACTTTTATGGATAGGACTGATAATTCTACCAATAATTCTTTTAACATTCAGGTTTTTAAGAATTGCCAGAGTAAGAATGGAAGAGCTAACGTCTTCGCCGATTGCAACAATAACAGCATCAGTATCATCAAGAGGAAGAGTTTTGACAGCCCTTTCATTAGTAGTATCCATTGACATAGTATGAGTAATAGAATCTTTAAATTCTTCTATTTTATCCCAATTGTTGTCGATACCAATAACCTCGTGGCCTTGTTTTGTCAGGGTTACTGCTAAAGTAGACCCAAAATATCCTAACCCTATTACAATGAATTTCATATTTTTAAAAATTTCTAGTTAATTAATTGACAAATCCCTTTCAGGATATCTAGAATAATTATTTCTTTTAGATATAAAAATACCGGTTAGCAGGGTCAAAGGCCCTACTCTTCCAATGAACATAAGAATAATGACAATTATTTTCCCTCCGGCGCTTAAAGTTGAGGAATCAGCAATACTTAAACCAACAATAGCAAAAGCAGAAACTGATTCGAAAAGTAGGTGAACCGGATTTTTCAGAGGATCAGTAATTAAGAGTCCCATTGTTCCAATAAAAATTATAAGTATAGATAAGAAAATAACAACCAGTACTCTGGATATAGTATCGGTTCCAATTTGAGAATAAGCAACAGTAACCTTATTTCTGCCTTTGATAAAGTCGATTAAAGAATATATAGCAATTGCAAAGGTTGTAGTTTTAATTCCACCTCCGGTTGAACCGGGAGACGCTCCAATCCACATAAGAAATATCATTAAGAAAATTGTGGGATAGGTCCACTTTGAAACATCAACAATATTAAATCCACTTGATCGTGGGTTTACACTTCCAAAGAAAGCTTCAGTAATACGAGAAAATAAGTTTTGCTCCTGAGTAAAATTGTTATTTTGAAACAAAAAATAAAATACAGCTCCAATAATTAAAAGAATCATTGTTGTCCATAATGACAATCTGTTACCAATATTTCCGGAAGCAATATTAGCAGATAAATTATTTCTCTTTGAATGATTGATAAACCTCAAAAATGAATGTTTTAAATAAGTATAAAACATTATCAGAACCGGAAAGCCAATTCCTCCAAGTATAACTAAAGCAGCTACAGTGAAAATAACCCAGTAATTATGTTGAATTTCAGGAGAAGCAAGACCTCCGGGCAAATTGGTAAAACCTGCATTACAAAATGCTGAAATGGAATGAAAAATTGCAAAGAAAATTCTGTTTCCAACGATATCAGTAGAGCTGAAATACAATACCAAAGCACCGATTGCTTCAATAAGAAAGGTCAATAAAATAATTTTTGTAATTAATTTAATAATACCCCCCAATGTATCAGAAGAAACCATATCCTTTAACATAAGTCTATCGCGAAAAGATACAGAACCGGTAAAAGCATAGCTGAAAAAACCTGTGAAAGCCATAATGCCAAGGCCGCCAACTTGAATAAGACAAAGAATTATTATTTTCCCAATAATTGTAAAAGATGTTGATGTATTCAAAACGACAAGACCGGTTACACAAACAGCGCTTGTAGATGTAAACAACGCATCAAGGTATAAAACTGGAACTGTATGTGCAGTTGGAAGCATTAATAAGCCTGAGCCAAACAAGATAAGTGCAAGGAAGCTAAATGCCAGAAGAAGCAGGGGTGAAATTTTAACAGTATCAAAAATCTTCAATAATTTGTATAGCTCAGAAATTATGAGAAAGACACAAATTCCAAGCAATGAAATTAATCTCCAGGCAGTTATCCCTGCAATATTAAAATCTGCGTTACTAAACAATAAAGAAACCAGCAAAATAGTTGATAGAATAAAAAGAAAACTATCATATATCCATGCAATAACCTTTTTCTTTTTAAACTTTAATAATAGCTGTAAATATTTAGAAAAATAAAGAACATAAAAGGAAGCAACATAAAGTTTAAAATAACCGGGGGATAATAAGCTATGCAAACTAAATCCAACATTGTAGATAAAAACAGAAATAAAAAACAAACAAGCTAAGACAAAAGTGAAGCTTAAAAAACTATAAAAGTTATCTCCGGCAATTTTTAATTTATCCTGAAAGATAAAAAGCCTTTTATAGAATTTTTCTTTTGCGGTATAAAAACGTTTCAGCATATAATAATCTATCGATTATTTAAATTCAAACAAATAGAATTCAACTCTTCTGTTTCTCATAAGATCATCTTCAGACTTTCCTAAGCTTGCAGGGAAGGATTCTCCAAATGCCATTGTGTAAATTCTTTCTTTGGAAATACCTTTAGACGTCATATAATTAACAATAGTCATCAATCTTTCTTCAGACAATTTTTCATTGAAATCTTCTGATCCAACAGGATCAGTGTGTCCGAACAACCATACATTCAAGGTGTTATTTTTTTGCATCAGATCAATCAGTTTATCCACGTTGCCTTTAGAATAATCAGTAAGATTGCTTTTCCCGGTAATGAAATGTACAGGAGTCATTTTATGTTCCCTTTTCCATTTAGGACTTAAATGTTCAATCGGGCAACCATTATTTCTAAGAGAACCTGGTTTATCAGGACATAAATCGTTAATATCAGAAATACCGTCACAATCTTTATCACCGGGACATTCTTCAGATATTGGCATTGGAATTTCTTCATTTAAAAATGAAGAAAATTTTTTAATGCTATCAGGACAGCCAAAATTTTCAACAGTTCCTTTCACACCCGGACATCTGTCAATATTGTCAGATACGCCGTCCATGTCAGAATCAAACAATATACCGGGTATCTGAACACTTCCGTTTTGATTCATCCCGGGATTAATAAAAATAATATTTACACCTTGAGGATATCCTGTATTAGTTTGAGGCTGAGCCGGTGATTCTGTTTTTGGTTTCTCTTCTAAAGGGCAACCGGAATTGCTTATTGGTCCTTTTTCATCCGGGCAATCATCTTCTTTATCTGCAACTCCATCATTATCACTATCGGGGCAACCATTTGTCTTAATACTTCCAATTTCCAAAGGGCAATCGTCTTTAAAATCAGGGATTCCATCTTCATCAGAATCAAGAGGACAGCCTTTATCGTCAACAACAACTTTATCAGGAGTTCGCGGACACTGGTCATTTCTGTCAGAAACACCGTCATTATCAGAGTCTTTAAATTCACCCAGAGCAAAGCTGATACCGGCATTTAACCTTAAAAATCTATCTTTTGAATCATCGCTTTTAGCTCCATCCATCCCGACGCAGGTAACCCAAAGATTTGTAAGTTCTATAAAGGCGTTTATGTTTTTAGTGATTCTGATTTTAGTACCAACAGAAGCTGAATACATCCAATCATTGCTCATAGAGTATGAATAATCACGCAGAACGCTATCGCCCGGAGTAAAGCTTTTCCCCCATGTTTTTCCGAATAATTTGCCGCCTCCAATTTTAATATATGGTTTAAGAAAGGCATTCTTTGATATAATCGAGCCATTAGCAAATTTACATTCGATATTTCCGGTAAGAGAATACATATCACCTTTCATAGAAAGAATTCCAAGGGAATCATTTTTAGCTGCACTTAAAAAGTTATAACCTCCCCTGACTCCAAAATTGAATGAAGGAGAAATATATCTGGAAAGTTCAAGGCCATATCCCCCTTGCCATTTATCGAATTTGAATAACTGATCGTCTAATTCTCCCTTGTATTGAATTGTTCCATAATCAACTGAAACTCCCCATACACTTTCATCGGTCTGAGAGAATGAACAAAGGGGCATCAAAATTATTATTAATAATACAGGGACTATTTTGTTCATTTAAAGATAAAGTTAGTTTGTAGGTAAAAATACAATTTTTTATTTATCAGATTATTAAAGAATTGTATAGATAAAACGGATTTGAAAAAATTTAAACCAGTACTTCGATCTCTCCGGGTAGCATTTTAACATTAACCGGAGTACAACCAATGAGCTCTCCGTCAATATTAAGAACATGATCCTCAAGAGGTTCAATTGAAAATTGCTTAATCTGGTAATAACCAACAGCGGGGTGACCAACATGTCTTCCCTTAAAAAGCTTGGTAAATAAATAAAGCATAGCAGGTCGACCAGCTTTTCTAAGAACGATAAGGCCAATAAGACCATCGTTGGTTTGAGCAAGAGGAGCCATCTTCATTGCCTTACCTGTATTAATAGTATTACAACCAAGTATAAATCCGTAATCACCGGCAAGTTTTTGTTTTTCTATTTTAAGTCTAGCCAGACGTGGTTTGTTCCTAATAATTTCAACAATTGAAGCAACATTATAACATTGACCTCCAAGCCATTTAAGTTTATTAGCGGTTTGAAGTATTTCAGTTGCCAATCCCCATCCTACAATGTTGAAGCCATAAATAATTTCCCCTTTAGCTTCAACTTTAGCAATATCAACCTTTCTTGTTCTTCCTGTTAAAATCCTTAAAGCAGCAACTTCAGGATCAAGTGCATCAATATCTCGCATAAAAGAGTTGCCTGTACCACCGGGAATAAGACCAATCGGGATTTTTGCCTTATCTTCCCTCTTAAGCATGCCGTTTACAATTTCATGCATTGTTCCATCACCACCTATAACACATAAACCGTCGTAATCGGAAAAATCAAGCGAGCCTGCTAATTCGCGGGCATGTCCTGCATACTCAGTTTTTATGACATCTGTTTTCAGCCCTCCTTTATCAAAAATCTGAAGCACTTTTTCTACAATTAAGTGGCTTTTTTTATTTCCGCTGACAGGGTTATAGATTAGATATACTTTATGCATTTTATTTTATTTATGAATTAATATAAGTATTACTCAAAAGTATCTTAAAAATTAAAATTAATCATTTTTATCAGTTATTGTTTATATTAACCAAGCTAAACTAATTAAAGGGCCTGGAAAACGAATTTTTGAAGACTGAATTCAAATTAATAAAAATATCAAACACCTGATTTATAAGAACAATAACAAAAGATAAATATAATAACATATTTAGAAAGTTATATGTGTTAGTTAAAATGTTAACTTTAATAAAAAAGAAGTTATGAAATCAATATTGCAAGCATTAATAATAGTCATATTAATAGGATTAAGCTCAGGTAATGTTTATGCACAAGATAGTGAAAATCAATACCCTAAACCTACTTTTCTTGTAACAAAAAATGATGGAACAGAGTTTCTGGGTGAGATATTATCACAGGATGCCAGAGAAATACTGATGAAAACAGAAAAAATAGGAGATGTTTATATACCTAAGCATGAAATAAAATCTATAAAAGAAGTCAACCCAAAGTTTTATGAGGAGTTTTCAGGAGAAGAGATATTTTCAACAAGATATTTCATTACAACCAATGGATTACCTATAAAAAAGGGTGATAATTACATACTTTGGAATATATATGGTCCTGACTTTCAATTTGGTATTGCTGATAATTTCGGAGTTGGGATAATGACATCATGGGCTGCTATTCCAATTATAGCAAATGCAAAGTACAGTATAAAGCTTGGGGAAAATTCAAATGTGGCATTAGGAGTTCTACTAGGAACAGGATCATGGGCATTCCCTGATTTTGGGCTTGCTTTGCCTTTCGCATCTTACACCTATGGGAACAGGAAAAATAATCTGACTTTTTCAGTAGGTTATGCAGGACTGACATATACAACAGAAAATTATAATCCTATTACTAATTTAACGTATGATGAAAAATTCTCTGAAGGAAGGTTATTATTTTCCTTAGCAGGAATGTTCAAGATAAATTCAAAATTCAGTATAGTATTTGATACATTTATATCTCCATGGGGACCGGAATTGAATAAAACAGAATGGATATCAAGTGATAAATTTGATCCGGTTACAAATCAATATTTGAATACAACATGGACTCAAAGAAATTACACGGAGAAGAGTCCCGGCCTGGCTATAATTCTACCCGGTATAAGATGGCATCTTGATTCAAACAAGGCTTTTCAGTTTGGGTTTACAGGTTTTTACTATGATAATGAGTTTGTCCCATTCCCAATACCTATGGTTCAATGGTTCAGAAAACTTTAAATCATGAAAATTTATATTTAAAGTATCATTTACTGTTTAAAAATTCTGTAGTCAAATAACTGTTGTATATCTTTATGCCGTTTTAAATTACAATTATTAACTTTTTAAAATAATAGCCATGACCAAATTTGCAACAGTAATTGCTGCGTTACTTATTTTTATATCTACTAATCTTTTAGCACAGACTCAAAAGGATACAATTTACACCTACTACACAAAAACACCTGTTGTTATTGACGGGTCGGATTCAGATGCTTGTTGGGCAAAAGCACAATGGCATGCAATGGATCAGGTATGGATTCCATATAATCAAGTAATGGCAGACGGAGATTTTGAAGGAAGGTACAAAGTCGCCTGGGACAAAAACTATCTATACATTTTAGTTGAAGTTAATGATAATATTTTATCTGATGATCATACAAATCCAACTGATAATTATTGGAATGACGATTGTGTAGAGATATTTATTGACGAAGATCGTTCAAAAGGAAATCATCTTAATAGTTATAACGCTTTTGCTTATCATGTAAGTATTAAATATGATGCAATTGATGGAGGGACAGGTTCAGCAGTAAACTTGAAAAACAACCTAACAGTTGTCATGGATACTATAGATGAGACAACTTATGTATGGGAGTTTGCCATGAAGATATACAATTCAACGTTTAAACCATCAAGTCCAGAAAACAGCAGAGTATATTTAACTGCAAACAAGTTAATGGGATTTTCAATTGCTTATTGCGATAATGATGAAACAAAAGCACGGGAAAATTTTATTGGATCAATGATTATGCCTGAAGCAAATGCAAATGACAACTATATAACTGCTGACTTTTTTGGTTCAATGTTGCTTGTTGATCCGGATAATGAAAGTACTTCATCTCTAAGAATAAGGGAAAATGAAAAAATGATAAAATTCTATCCAAATCCTGCTAAAGAAATTATAGAATATACAGTGCAAAATCAAAGTGAAGAACAACTAAAACTAGGTATTTATTCCATAACGGGAGAGTTAGTTCAATCATTAAATCTTAATGAGAAGCAAGGAATGATAGAAATCGGCAATTTAAACAGGGGAGTTTATTATTTTAGTTTAACTTCCGGATCCTCTACAAATACTGAAGTAATAATAAAACTATAATATTAAAATACAGGCTGTTCAAAATATTGGACAGCCTGTTTAATAAAGGTTTAGGAACTCTATTGAAGGTTTTAACCTAAATAGAATAGGTATAGAACTAAAATGGGATTTTACGCATAACCATTTTCATGTACAGTTTTAACTGCTCTTCCTGAAGGATCTACCATATTTTTAAAAGTTGCATCCCACTCTAAAGCGATTGGTGTGCTACATGCAACAGATGGAACAGAAGGGACACAAGAAGCAGCAGAGTCGGACGGGAATAACTCATGAAAAAGGGTTCTGTAATAATATTCTTCTTTACTCATAGGAGGATTAATCGGGTATCTTTCAGAAACATTCAACATTTCTTCATCAGTTACGTGAGCAGATGTTATTTGTTTTAACGTATCAATCCAGCCATAGCCTACCCCATCCGAGAATTGTTCTTTTTGTCTCCAGACAATACTATCAGGCAAATATTCCTCAAAAGCTTTCCTTAAAATCCATTTTTCCATCTTTCCTTTTCCGGACATTTTATCAACCGGATTAAGTCTCATTGCAACATCCATGAATTCTTTATCGAGGAATGGCACTCTTCCTTCAATTCCCCAGGCTGCTAAGGATTTATTAGCACGCAAACAATCATAAAGATGAAGTTTATCAATTTTACGTACTGTTTCTTTATGAAATTCTTCAGCATTGGGAGCTTTATGAAAATAAAGATATCCACCGAAAATTTCATCAGCTCCTTCACCAGAAAGTACCATTTTAACTCCCATGGATCGTATAACCCTAGCCATCAGATACATTGGAGTCGAAGCCCTGACAGTAGTTGTATCATAGGTTTCCAAATGATAAATTACATCCCGTATTGCATCCAGACCTTCCTGAATTGTGAAATGAATTTCATGATGAATAGTACCAATATGATCAGCAACTTTACGGGCAGCAGCTAAATCAGGTGAACCTTCCAGACCAACTGCAAAAGAATGAAGTTGTGGCCACCAGGCATCCTGAGTATTGTTACTTTCAATCCTTTTAGCAGCAAACTTTTTAGCAATTGCGGAAATAATAGAAGAATCAAGGCCTCCGGAAAGAAGTACACCATAAGGAACGTCAGACATAAGCTGGCGATGAACAGCATCTTCAAGAGCATTTCTTAAAGTCTCAATATCCGATTTTTTTTCTTTTACTTCATCATAATCCATCCAATCTCGTTTATACCAACGAGTCATTTTACCATCTTTACTTGAAAGATAATGACCTGGTTTGAATTCTTCTATCTTCGAACAAAATCCTTCTAAAGCTTTTAGCTCTGAAGCGGCATAAAATGTTCCATGACTATCCCACCCTACATATAAAGGAACAATTCCAATATGATCGCGGGCAATCAAATAAACATCGTTTTCAATATCATATAAAGTAAATGCAAAAATTCCATTTAAATCTTCAAGAAAGTCAACACCTTTATATCTATATAAAGCCAGAATGACTTCACAGTCTGATTGCGTAAGAAACTCATATTTATCTTCGTATTCCCGTCTGAATTTCTGATGGTTATATATTTCCCCATTTACAGCAAGCACTAACTTTCCATCTTTACTAAACAAGGGTTGTTTCCCTGAACTGGGATCCACAATTGCCAAACGCTCATGAGCCAATATAGCTTTATCACCACAATAAATACCTGACCAGTCCGGACCTCTGTGACGTAATCTCTTAGCCATTTTCAAAGCTTGGGTCCTTAATGATTGAGGTTCCTGTTTAATATCAAAAATTCCTAGTATACCACACATACAATTTTAGTTTTAGAAAATAAAAATATCATCTTGTTTATAAGTCCCTTAAAAAATTATCTATCTTTTCAGCAGATTTTCGCCCTGAATCAATTGCCCTGACAACCAGACTAGCACCCATTACTGTATCTCCTGCAGCAAAAACCTTTGATTTAGAAGTTTGCATAAGTTTATTTACTTCTACATTACCTCTTTTATCATAATTTACACCCAGGCTATCGAGCAAACCTTCATGAACAGGATGGATAAAACCAAGAGCCAATAAAACTAAATCAGCTTTGATTATTTCAATTTTTCCTGTAGGGAACATCTTCATAGACCCATCATCTTGCTTTTTCCATTCAATTTCTTCAATCTCAACACCTTTGATAGTACCCTTTTCACCAAGGAACTTTCTTGAATTCAAACTCCATCTTCTTTCACAACCTTCCTTATGTGAGCTTGATGTTTTAAGTACATTTGGATACATTGGCCATGGTGTTTCAGGATTAACATTTTCCGGAGGCTGAGGTAAAAGTTCTATCTGAGTAACTTTCACTGCACCTTGTCTGATAGATGTGCCTACGCAATCAGAACCTGTATCCCCACCTCCTATCACAAGAACTTCTTTGTCTTTTGCTGAAATCAATTCTGGTACGGGTATTTCTTTTTTAGATACAATTGAATTTTGCTGATATAAAAAATCAAGAGCAAAGTAAATCCCGTTTAAATTTCTTCCTTCAATTTCAATGTTTCTGGGAACACCTGATCCAATTGCAAGACAAACAGCATCATACTCTTTGATTATCTTTTTAATATCAATATTATTACCAATTTCAGAATTAGTCTTAAAAACAATTCCTTCTGCAGACAATAAGTTTAATCTTCTGTCTATTATAGACTTGTTAAGTTTGAAATCTGGAATGCCATATCTTAGCAGACCACCAATAGCATCACTTTTTTCATATACAACAACGCTATGTCCCTTCTTATTAAGTTGATCAGCACAAGCAAGTCCGGCAGGACCTGAACCAATAACTGCAATTTTCTTTCCTGTCCGTTTTTCAGGGATACGAGGTTTAATATATCCTTCAGCGAAAGCATGCTCGATGGTTGCTGCTTCATTTTCCCTAATAGTAACTGAAGTCCCGTCAAGTGCAAGCACACAACTTTTTTCGCAAGGTGCAGGACAAACCCGACCTGTAAATTCAGGAAAGTTATTCGTCGAGTGCAAAGAATCAATAGCTTCTTTCCATTTACCTTTATATATTAAATCCTGCCATTCAGGATTTTTATTTCCTAGGGGACATGCCCAATGACAAAATGGAACTCCACAATCCATGCAACGAGATGCCTGTAGAATACGATCTTCAGTATTTAGTACCTGTTCAACTTCTCCATAGTCTGAAATTCTTTCCATTACCGGTCTGTAACCGGCTTCCTTTCTTTGTATTGTTAAAAATGCTTTAGGATTTCCCATGGTATTTATTTTTAAAAAATGCCTTTATCAAATATTTAATTAATAATCATACTCCACCTGAGCTATTTTCTTTTTAATAGCTTCAATCTTCTCATCATGAAGAACTTTCTTATATTCAATTGGCATTACTTTAATGAATTTGTCAATGTATTTATCCCAATTATCGATTATTCTTTTAGCCATTGTACTTGACGTATATCTGAAATGTGAAGATATTAATCCAAGTAATTCGTGAGCGTCAGCACTATCTTCAATAAGTGAAAGTTCTACCATCTCCATGTTGCAGAAATAATCAAAATCCTGGTTTTCATTAAGAACATAAGCTATCCCACCACTCATACCAGCAGCAAAATTTCGGCCCACATTTCCAAGTACTACTGTCCTGCCTCCTGTCATATACTCGCAGCAATGATCACCGGCTCCTTCTACTACAGCAATAGCTCCACTATTTCTTACACAGAAACGTTCGCCAACAATACCGTTGATATAAACCTCGCCAGATGTAGCTCCATAAAGCATAGTATTACCGGAAATAATATTATTTTCCGGTTGATAAGTTGTTCCTTGTGGAGGTACAACAATAATTTTACCACCTGAAAGACCTTTACCCAGATAATCATTAGCTTCACCTTCAAGACGGAATGTAACTCCTTTAGCCAGGAAAGCTCCAAAACTTTGTCCGGCAGAACCTTTGAAAGTACAACGAATAGTGTCATTAGGAAGTCCTTTATTACCATATCTTTTAGCTATTTCTCCTGATAACATTGCACCCACAGTTCTATCAGTATTACAAATAGGTTTATGAAATTCAGAAGGAACGTGAAGTTCGATAGATGGCATTGCGGCTTTAATCAACTCTTTATCAAGTACTTTATCAATCTTATGTTCCTGATCTTTTACTTTTCTGATATCAAATTGGGAAGCTTCAGAAGGTACGGCAAGTAATTTGGACAAGTCAATCTTCTTTGTTTTTTTATTTATTTCTGAAGGGACAAATTCAATAAGATCAGCTCTGCCTATTATTTCATCGAGTTTAGTAAATCCCATTTCTGCAAGGTGTTCTCTTACATCCTGTGCAAGGAAATTAAAATAGTTAAGAAGGTATTCATACCTGCCTACAAACCTTTTTCTAAGCTTTTCATCCTGAGTAGCTACTCCAACCGGACATGTATTCATATGACATTTACGCATCATAACACATCCTAAAACAATCAATGCACTAGTAGCAAATCCAAATTCTTCAGCACCAAGCAGGGCAGCATTAATAATATCCTTACCTGTTTTTAACTGACCATCAGCTTGTAATTTTACTTGTCCCCTCAGGTTATTCATAACTAAAGTCTGTTGAGTTTCAGCTAAACCTAATTCCATTGGCAAACCTGCATACTTTATAGAACTTGAAGGACTAGCACCTGTTCCGCCTTCACATCCACTGATAAGAATCATATCTGCTTTAGCTTTAGCTACCCCGGCAGCAATTGTACCTACTCCGCTTTCAGAAACAAGCTTTACACTTATTCTTGCATTTGGATTAACATTTTTAAGGTCGAATATCAACTGAGCAAGATCTTCAATGGAATATATATCATGATGTGGAGGAGGTGATATCAAAGAAATTCCAGGAATCGAATGTCGGGTTTTAGCAATAATATTATCTACCTTGTATCCCGGCAGTTGACCTCCTTCACCTGGCTTTGCTCCCTGAGCAATTTTAATTTGCAGTTCATCTGCATTGATTAAATATTCAGCTGTAACTCCAAATCTTCCGGAAGCAACTTGTTTAATTGCACTTCTTCGGTTTAAACCATCTTCACTAATCTTGAAACGCACGGGATCTTCTCCTCCCTCTCCGGTATTACTTCTACCACCTAAAATATTCATTGCAATTGCCATTGCCTCATGAGCATCTTTGCTAATTGACCCGTAAGACATTGCGCCAGTTACAAAACGTTTAGTTATTTCAGAGACAGGTTCTACATTTTCAACAGGTATTCTTTCTCTTTTTTTAAACTTCATAAAATCCCTTAGAAAAATCGGTTCAGGCTTTGAGTCAACCAGATTTGTATATTCTTTAAACTTTTTATAACTGCCAATCCTTGTTGATAGCTGAAGCATAGAAATCGTTTCAGGGTTCCACGCATGCTGTTCACCATCTTTTCTATAGGAATATATTCCTCTGTTTTCAAGATAATCACTATCACTTTTTACTTCAAAGGCACCATTATGAGTTGCTATTGCTTCTTCAGCAATGTCTTCAATGTCAATTCCTTCAATTCTCGATGATGTACCCCTGAAATACTTGCTTAGAAGTTTGGAACTTAATCCTACTGCTTCAAAAATCTGAGCACCCCGATAGCTTCTGATTGTTGAGATTCCCATTTTAGAAATAACTTTCAACAAACCCTTATTAATAGATTTGATGTAGTTTTTTTCAGCTGTATGAAAATCTAACTGTAATTCATGCTTATTAACCAAATCCTCGAGAATAGCAAAAGATAAATAAGGATTAACAGCTGTAGCACCATAGCCGAACAATAGGGCAAAATGCATTACTTCACGAGGCTCAGCAGTCTCAACAACAACAGCAATCTGCATCCTTTTTCTTTTCTCAATCAAATAATGATGGACAGCAGAAACTGCCAACAAAGAAGGAATAGGAACATTATTTTCGTCAACGCCACGGTCGCTTAAAATGATATAATGGTATTTATCATTAACTGCTTGTTCAGCTTTATGACAAAGCTCGTCAACAGCTTTTTCCAAAGCAGAAGGACCTTCTGCAGGATTAAACAACATTGGAAGTGTCAAAGCTTTAAAACCCTTATAACGAAGATTCTTTAAAATATCAAATTCTGTATTGGTCAGTACCGGACTAGAAAGTTTAACCATTTTACAAAGTTCGGGTGATGGTTCAAGCAGATTACCTTCCTGCGCTCCAATATATAAAGTCAAAGACATTACCAGTTCCTCGCGAATTGGATCAATTGGAGGATTTGTAACCTGAGCAAATAACTGTCTGAAATAAGAAAACAATAACTGTGGTTTATTTGATAAAACAGCAAGAGGAGCATCATTACCCATAGAAGATACAGGTTCTTTGCCATCACTAGCCATTGGAATCATTAATCTTTCTATATCTTCCCTGCTATAATCAAATACTTTTAGATGGTTTTGAAAGTTTTCAATTCCATATTTAACATTTCTTCCTGAAGAAATTGAATCAAGACTTATACGGTTTCTACTTAACCAATCTTTATAAGAGTATTCTCTGGATAATTTTTCTTTTAGTTCTGCATCATAAAAAACCTTTCCTTCTTCTGTGTCAATCATTAACATCTTCCCGGGTTTTAATCTGCCTTTCTCTTTGATTACAGATGGTTCAAATGGGATAACTCCTACTTCAGATGCAACTACAATCATATTATCTTTAGTAATAAGATAACGGGCAGGTCTTAATCCATTCCTGTCTAGTAAACCACCGGCATATCTGCCATCTGAAAAAAGTAGTGTTGCAGGGCCGTCCCAAGGCTCCATTAAAATACTATGATATTCATAAAATGCTTTTAAATCATCAGAAATTGGATTCTTATCATTCCAGCTTTCCGGGATTAACATTGCTAAAGCATGAGGAAGACTTTTACCTGACATTACAAGAAATTCAAGAATATTATCAAGTGAAGCACTATCGCTCATTCCAGGTTGAATTAATGGCAAGATATCTTTTAAGTCTCCTATATAATCTGACTGTAAAATACTTTCTCTTGCTTCAATCCAGAATCGGTTACCCCTGATTGTATTAATTTCACCATTATGTCCCAGGAAACGAAATGGTTGAGCTAAATCCCAGGTAGGGAATGTATTGGTACTAAAACGTGAATGAACAAGAGCAAGTCCACTGGTAAAATAAATATTTGACAGGTCAGGATAATACTCTCTTAACTGATGAGAAGTAAGCATCCCCTTATAAATCATCCTTCTGGTTGAAAGACTTACTATATAAAAAGCTCGCTTTTGTTTGAGAGAAGATAACAAGGTCGCTTTTTCAATTTTTTTTCGTACCAGAAATAATTTCCTTTCAAGATCTTCCTGATTAATACCCCCGGTAATAAAAATTTGTTTAATCAATGGTTCATTTGCTCCTGATGTTTCTCCAAGGATATTACTATTTACCGGAACATCTCTTAAGCTTAGTAAGGTCAAACCCTCTTTTTCTATAATTTCCCTCATCATTTGCAGACAAAGGGAAAATTCCTTTTGCTCTTTAGGAAAGAAAATTAAACCTGTTCCATATTTACCTTTTTCAGGTACCGGTATTCCTTGAAGCAATATAAATTCATGAGGAATCTGAACTAAAATACCTGCCCCATCACCAGACTTTACATCAGCTCCTTCGGCACCCCTGTGAACCATATTCTCAATGACCTGTAATCCTTTTTCAATAATATCATGAGATTTACTTCCGTTTATATTTGCCAGTAATCCAACTCCACAAGCATCATGCTCAAATTCAGAAGAGTATAAACCATCCATTAAACTATCTACCTTTTCAATTTTACCTTTCATATAAGCAATCAATTAAGAATTTAAATATTATAAGAGCAGCAGTTTAATCTACTGCTCTTTAATAAATCAAGAGTCTATCGAATAAACAATAACTCCCTGTATTTGGGTAAAGTCCACATCTCGTTATCAACAATCAATTCAAGTTTATCAATATGATATCTGATTATTTCAAAATAAGGAAGTATGCTGTCGTGATAAGCCAATGCCTTTTCTTTCTCTCCTTCAATCTTATTAGCTACTTTGCGGGCTTCAACCATTTCATCAACTTTCTCCTTAATAACACTAACATGTAAAGCTATTTCTTCAATAATCTGACGATCCATTGCTGATAATTCACTTTCTTTTTCAGCGCTATAAACAGATTTAATCTTAAAAACATTGTCCAGAAGCATTGACTGGTAACGAGTAGCAACCGGAATAATATGATTTATTGCAAGATCACCGAGTACCCTGGATTCAATCTGAATTTTTTTAGTATAAGTTTCCCATTTCACTTCATTTCTTGCGTGAAGTTCTTTTTCAGTAAAAACGTTTAAATCTTCAAACATTTTAACTGTTTCTTCTGATGTATAAGCATCAAAAATTAAAGGAGCACATGTTTCACAATCAAGACCACGATTAGCGGCTTCAACTTTCCACTCTTCAGAATAACCGTTTCCATCAAATCTGATTGGTTTTGATGTTTTTATGTAGCATTTTAACACATCAAAAATTGCCTTTTCCTTTTCGATACCAGATGCAATCTTTTTATCTACTTCAGCTTTAAACTCTACCAACTGAGCAGCGACTGCAGTATTTAGTGCAATCATAGCTGAAGAGCAGTTAGCTGACGAACCTACTGCGCGGAATTCAAAACGGTTTCCTGTAAAAGCAAATGGTGAAGTACGGTTACGGTCAGTATTATCAAGAAATACTTCAGGTATATGTGCAATACCCAGGCTAAGTTTTTTCTTGTCGCCCATAATTATTGCATCTTCACTTGAGCTGTTTTCCAATTTATCCAGAATAGAAGTTATCTGACTACCAAGAAAAGCAGAAATGATAGCAGGAGGAGCTTCATTTGCACCAAGGCGATGAGCATTCTGAGCCGACATAATTGAAGCCTTTAACAGAGCATTATTTTTATATACAGCCATTAATATATTTACAAGGAAAGTAACAAACTGGAGATTTTCCTCAGGAGTTTTACCTGGTGTCAGTAATCCTACACCTGTATCTGTTCCAAGTGACCAGTTATTATGTTTCCCTGAACCGTTAATTCCTGAAAAAGGTTTTTCGTGTAACAATAAACGAAAACCATGGCGACGAGCAACTTTTTTCATGATAGCCATTATCAGCAAGTTCTGATCAACAGAAAGATTACATTCTCCAAAAATAGGAGCTAATTCAAACTGATTAGGAGCGACTTCGTTATGACGGGTTTTAAGAGGTATGCCATATTTATAACCCTCAAATTCAATATCTTTCATATATGCAGCAACACGACTTGGTATAGCTCCAAAGTAATGATCTTCCAGCTGTTGATTTTTAGCTGATTCATGGCCCATTAAAGTTCGGCCGGTAAGCAGAAGATCAGGTCGGGCAGCATAAAGTCCTTCATCAATGAGAAAATACTCTTGTTCCCATCCTAAATAAGCAAATACTTTTTTAACATTTGGATCAAACATCTGGCAAACAGTTGTTGCAGCTTTATCCACTGCTGAAAGAGCTTTCAATAGAGGAGCTTTAAGGTCGAGAGATTCACCTGTATAAGAAATAAAAATAGTTGGAATACATAGAGTGTCGTCAACCACGAATGCAGGAGAAGATGGATCCCATGCAGTATAACCCCGGGCTTCAAAAGTACTTCTAATACCTCCGCTCGGAAATGAAGAAGCATCAGGTTCTTGCTGAGCAAGTAATTTACCCGAGAAATCTTCAATTATTGATTCACCGGGAGTACCATTATAATCTATGAAAGAATCATGTTTTTCGGCTGTTCCGTCAGTAAGAGGTTGAAACCAGTGAGTATAATGAGTAGCACCCAATTCCATAGCCCACATTTTCATTCCGGTAGCAACACTATCTGCTATTTTACGGTCAAGTGTTATACCTTTTTCAACAGCCCCATCCAAGGCTTTAATAACATCTTTAGAAAGATATTTTTCCATCGTAGAGCGAGTGAAAACATATTTTCCATAATAGTCAGATGTAAATTTAGCAGGAGCTGAGACAGGAAGAGCTTTCTTTTTGAAAGCATCTTCTACTACTTTAAATCTTAATGTTGACATAATAACATTCAATACAAGGTTAATAAAATCTTTTTATTACTATATGTTGCTTTTAATTATCTTTTTGCAATCACATAGACACAAACATAACCTATTTGATTTCATTAGCTTCTTATTCCAAAAAAAAAATTAAATATTTAGCTCAATATTAATTTCAAGTTAATATTAAATGCTATTTTTGCAGATATTTTTAATCTATTATTGATATAAACTACCATTTTGTCAAGAAATAGTACTTTTATGTAACTTATGTATATTTATTTAATATGTTAACAAAATACATTTTTGTCACAGGAGGAGTGACTTCTTCATTAGGTAAAGGTATTTTATCAGCTTCTTTAGCAAAGCTCCTTCAAGCCAGAGGCTATTCGGTAACAATTCAAAAGTTAGACCCTTATATTAACATCGATCCAGGAACTTTAAATCCATATGAACATGGAGAATGCTACGTTACACAAGACGGAGCTGAAACAGATCTTGACTTAGGTCATTATGAAAGATTCCTCAATACTCCTACTTCACAGGCTAATAATATAACAACCGGAAGGATTTATCAATCAGTAATAAATAAGGAAAGAAGAGGTGATTATTTAGGAAAGACTGTTCAAATTATCCCTCACATTACAGATGAAATCAAGATGAACATCAAATATCTGGGTAACAAAGGAAAATTTGATTTTGTAATTACTGAAATAGGAGGAACAGTTGGTGACATTGAATCTCTACCCTATGTAGAAGCAGTCAGACAATTGAAGTGGGAAATGGGGAAATCAGCAATGGCAATTCATTTAACGCTTGTCCCTTTTTTAAATGCCTCGGGAGAGTTAAAAACCAAGCCGACCCAACACTCAGTTAAAGCTTTATTGGAAATTGGAGTACAACCTGACATATTGGTACTAAGGACTGAACATGAGTTGAGCTCATCATTAAAAGAAAAAGTTGCCCTCTTTTGTAATGTTGAAAAAGATGCAGTTGTTCAATCAATAGATGTATCAACTATATATGAAGTTCCTTTGAAAATGAAAGAAGAGAATTTAGATCGGATTGTTTTAAAGAAATTTAATCTTCCAATTGATAAGGAACCTGAATTAAAGGACTGGAATATTTTCATTGAAAAATTAAAAAATCCAAAGAAATCAATTGAAATTGGATTGGTTGGTAAATATGTTGAATTGCATGATGCTTATAAATCTATTGCTGAATCATTCATTCATGCAGGAGCAGTCAATGAATGCAAAGTAAACATACACTGGATACATTCTGAAGAAATCAATAGCAATAATATTAGTGAGTACTTAAATGAACTTGATGGAATCTTTGTAGCACCTGGTTTTGGCCATAGAGGTATAAGTGGAAAAATAGAAGCTGCAAAATATGCAAGAGAAAATAATATCCCATATTTTGGAGTGTGTCTGGGAATGCAAATTTCAGTAATAGAGTTTGCCAGAAATGTACTTGGTATGCAGGATGCTGATTCAACAGAAATGAATGAAACAACTAAATATCCTGTAATTGATCTCATGGAAGAACAAAAGGGCATTACAAATATGGGGGGAACAATGCGACTTGGTTCTTACGCTTGTGAGGTTCAAAAAGGAAGTAAATTATATGAAGCGTATCAAAGCGAGTTAATTAATGAAAGACACAGACACCGTTACGAATTCAATGACAAATATTTAAACAAGTTCATTGAAAAGGGGATGAAACCAGTTGGAATAAATCCTGATACAGGACTTGTTGAAGCAATGGAGCTTGAAAATCATCCCTGGCATATTGGAGTCCAGTATCACCCTGAATATAGCAGCACTGTGTTAAGGCCGAATCCTTTATTTGTGGCTTTCGTTAAGGCGTGTATAAATAAAAGTGAAGAAAATAAAAAAGGGGTTTAAAACCCCTTTTTTGTGCCCAGAACAAGACTCGAACTTGCACACCCTTGCGAGCACCAGCCCCTCAAGCTGGCGTGTCTACCAATTTCACCATCTGGGCAGTAATTTATAGAACTGTGTTCAGAAGAACGGATGCAAAAGTAAAAAAATACATTTTCCTACCAAAAAAAATAATCAAGTTTTAAGAATTTATTTAATCGATTTTTTTTTCATAGATTGTTTTTATTATAATTCCTTGATTATCAATTTCAAATTTATATGCCTCAACTTTTATAAAAGCCGGACTCATCCTTTGATCTAAAGTCATTTTTCCGGTTCCAATAACAGTCTCTTTAACCAGAGTTT
Source organism: Prolixibacteraceae bacterium (assembly GCA_017998095.1). The sequence continues at coordinate 40,710 of JAGODU010000009.1, forward strand.
CTTTTTCATATACAAAAAGTTTATGACCATTTTCTAAAAAATCCAATCTCTTAGGTTCTCCAAAGTCAGCATATAGTAATTCAACTCCTTTTCCTACATATTTTCCTGACAGGCTTCTTTGAACAGAACATCCAATAAACCCAAAAATGAATATTAAAAATATTAATTTCTTCATCTCAATTAAATTAATTTCTCTTCGTTCAATACAGTTTAAGGTTTTGTTAACTGAAATTTTACTAATCCCGAAAGATAATCCTTTTTCATTTTAACTTTCGGTTTTTACTATATTTGCATTTTAAACTTTCTTAATGATAATCTCAACATTATGATTTTATTCTTTAACAATCTGGCTAACAACTTTATTGCTGTTGGCTTAAAAAATCCGCTTTCACAACAGGATATTGATAAACTTATTTGGTTGTTTAGTAATGCCAAGTTAGTTGAAAATAATGAAATAAATGGTTGGTTTGTAGGTCCAAGAAAAGAGATGATAACTCCCTGGAGCACCAATGCGGTTGAAATTACTCAAAACATGGGCATTTCAGGCATAACTCGCATTGAAGAGTATCATAAAGTTGATAATAAGGAAGTAAAATACGATCCTATGCTTCAGCATCTTTATGAAAAATTAGATCAGGAGATTTTCAATATTAACAGAAAACCAGAGCCAATAATTTACATCGATAATATTAAAGAATATAATGATAAAGAAGGACTTGCATTAAGTAACGAAGAAATAGAATATCTCAATTCTGTATCAAAAGAACTTAACAGACCTCTTACTGACAGTGAAGTATTTGGATTTTCCCAGGTAAACAGCGAGCATTGTCGTCACAAAATTTTCAATGGAACTTTTATTATTGATGGAGTTGAAAAGGAATTATCTCTTTTCAAATTAATAAAAAAGACAACTGCTACGAATCCAAACAAAATAGTTTCTGCTTACAAAGACAACTGTTCATTTGCTGAAGGTCCTAATGTTAAACACTTTGCCCCAAGAAATCAGGAAGGTGCTGATTTCTTTGAGCTCAAGGAAATAAAAACAGTTTTATCTCTAAAAGCCGAGACACATAATTTCCCTACTACCGTTGAACCTTTCAACGGAGCTTCAACCGGTACAGGAGGTGAAATCCGTGACAGGATAGCAGGGGGTAAAGGTGCTTTCCCTATTGCTGGAACTGCTGTATACATGACATCATATCCACGAACAGAAAAAAGCAGAGAATGGGAACAGGCTACTGAAGAAAGACCATGGCTTTATCAAACCCCTGAAGAAATATTAATAAAAGCCTCAAATGGTGCAAGTGACTTTGGAAATAAATTCGGTCAGCCATTGATTAATGGAAGTGTTATGACTTTTGAACACTTTGAAAATGGAAAAAAATATGCATTTGATAAAGTAATAATGCTTGCCGGAGGAATTGGATTTGGACGAAAAGAAGATAGCATTAAAGATATTCCGGTGCCAGGTCAAAAGGTTGTTTTATTAGGAGGTGATAATTACCGTATTGGAATGGGAGGAGGTGCAGTATCTTCAGTTGCAACAGGTGAATATGAAAATTCGATTGAATTAAACGCTGTACAGAGAGCTAATCCTGAAATGCAAAAAAGAGTTTATAACACAATCAGAGCTCTGGTAGAAACTGATAAAAATCCAATTATTTCAATACATGATCATGGTGCCGGAGGTCACTTAAATTGCCTTTCTGAACTTGTTGAATCAACCGGAGGAAAAATAAATATAGATAATCTTCCAGTCGGTGACCCTACCCTATCACTGAAAGAAATTATCGGAAATGAATCACAGGAAAGAATGGGTCTGGTTATTAGTGAAGAGAATATTGATACACTGAGAAAAATTGCTGAAAGAGAACGTTCTCCAATGTATGTAATTGGTGAAACAACTGACGACATGAATTTTGTTTTTGTGAAAGAAAAAACAAATGAAAAACCAATAAACTGGAAATTGGAACACATGTTCGGAAATCCTCCTAAAACAATTATGAGTGATAAAAAGTTAGAACCTAACTTTTCTGATTTAGAATATGATATTAATAATATTCAGGAATATGTTGAAAATGTTCTCCAATTAGAAAATGTATCGTGTAAAGACTGGTTGACAAATAAAGTAGACAGATCTGTTACAGGAAGAATAGCAAAACAACAATGCGCCGGAAAATTACAACTGCCTCTTAATAATCTTGGAGTTATAGCACTTGATTATTCAGGGACAAAAGGTTTGGCTTCTTCTTTAGGACATGCTCCAGCTGCAGGTTTAATAAATGCAGCCAACGGCTCTATATTGTCAATTGCTGAAGCTTTGACAAACATAATTTGGGCTCCAATGTCTGAAAGATTAAAAAGTATTAGCTTAAGTGCAAATTGGATGTGGCCATGCAAAAACGAAGGTGAAGATGCCCGGATATATGATGCAGTTAAAGCTGCAAGTGATTTTGCATGTTCTTTGGGAATAAACATTCCTACAGGTAAGGATAGTTGTTCCATGACACAAAAGTATAAGGATGATGTTGTTTATTCACCGGGAACTGTTATCATTTCAGCTTCAGGAGAAGTCTCTGATGTAAAAAAGGTAATTGAACCTGTTTTGATAAAAGGAAAATCTATTTATTATATTGATTTTTCTAATTCTCCTCTTGAATTAGGAGGAAGTGCTTTTGCTCAAACTATAAACAAGTTAGGCAAACACACCCCAACAGTAACTGATTCAGAATACTTCATCAATGCCTTCAATACCGTGCAAGATTTAATTGAATCAGGTTTAATCTTTAGTGGCCACGATATTAGTGGAGGAGGTTTAATAACAACTCTTCTTGAAATGTGTTTCAGCAATAATGAAATTGGTATTGAAGCAGACTTAACTGAAATAGGTGAAAATGATATAATAAAACTTTTGTTTTCGGAAAACCCCGGAATAATTATTCAGGCAGATGAAAAGGCTGAAGCTATTTTAGCAAAAAGTGGAATAAAAACAATAAAAATAGGTGTCCCAACCTCATCTGAAAAAGTAATTATAACCAATAATTCTAAAGTTTACGAATTCGACATACAATCTTTACGCGACTTATGGTTTAAAACATCGTACCTACTTGACAGAAAACAAAGTGGAGAAACCAAAGCATTAGAAAGATTTAAAAATTACAAGATAAATGAACTCTGTCCTGATTTCGGTAATTTCTCAGGAAAATATACATTATTAGGAATTGATCCTGATCATAAAGTAAAATCTAAAGTAAAAGCAGCAATTATAAGAGAAAAAGGTGTGAATGGTGACAGGGAAATGGCTTATGCAATGTACCTGGCAGGAATGGAAGTAAAAGACATTCACATGACAGATCTCATAACAGGCAGAGAAGACCTTTCTGATATAAACATGATAGTTTTCGTAGGAGGTTTCTCAAATTCAGATGTATTAGGTTCTGCCAAAGGATGGGCCGGAGCATTCAAATATAATGACAAAGCAAGAATTGCTCTTGAAAATTTCTATAAAAGAGATGATACTTTGAGTTTGGGTATCTGCAACGGATGTCAGTTAATGGTTGAATTGGATCTTGTAAAGCAAGGAAATTCAATCAAACCTAAGATGTTGCATAATGAAAGCATGAAATTTGAATCTGAATATATTGATGTAACTATTCAGCCCAACAAGTCAGTCATGCTTGGAAACATGACAGGGGAAAGATTGGGAGTATGGGTTGCACACGGAGAAGGAAAATTCCTTTTGCCATCCGGTGAGAAAAACTACAATATAGCTGTCAAATATTCTTATTCCGGATACCCTGGAAATCCAAATGGTTCAGATTTCGACACCGCTGGAATTTGCACTGAAGATGGACGTCACCTTGCAATGATGCCTCATCCTGAAAGAGCTATTATGCCTTGGCAATGTCCATATTATCCGGCTGAAAATATTAATGATGATGTTACTCCATGGATGAAGGCATTTATTAATGCAAGAAAATGGATTGAGAAAAAAATCAGCTAATAAGTCACTTATTAAAATAATTATAAGCCATTTATTACAAATGGCTTTTTTTATATTCAGTATTTTCTTAACTTTCCTATTCAAATATCAAAAGGGAATTGTAAATTAGTTTGTTTTCATGGGTATTTTAAATACCCTGATTTTTGAAATAATAAAAATAAAAAGGAGAATCATCATGAAACTACTCTATCGTTTTATATGGTTGATTATTGGGATATCCATAATTGTATTCGCAGGTATAAGTATTGTTCATTTCAGAGCTGAGAATGAAATCAAATTAATTAAAAACTCTATCAGTCAGGAATATAATATTCAAATAGATAAAATGCTTTCACCTGAAAGGTCTGAAATATTTCAGACCTATAATTCTGAGGTAGGAACATCTGGTTCAACATATACATTTATTTCCCAACCACAACCAATTCCTGAAATAGTTTCATTTGAACTTGACACTATGGTTATGAGTCATTTCAAAGTTGATGCTATTTGGTTCTATAAAAATGATGCTTCACTGTTTTATTTTTATTCTCATAGAGGAGTTGATAAAAATCTTTTATCAATTTCACAGGAAGAAATATCTGATATTTTCGAAAGTGGATATGGTAAAGACTTCTATCTTTCCGGGAATAATAAACTTTACAGAATATTCTCTACTATTATTGGAGACAAATCAAATCCCAAAGGTTATATCTTTTCTGCAACTCACTTAGATAAAAGATGGATTAACTACTTCCAAAAAGAAATTAATAACTCAGACATAAGTTTCAAAAGCAATGATGAAATTTTAGTGCCTGTATCTAAAAAGGATATAAGAATTGAAAGACCTCTTTTATCATTTGATGGCAGCATTACTCACAAAATGATAGTTGACCTCAAATTACCATTCTTAGCTTTATGGCAAAATACTTCCTCTTCAGATAATTGGCTTATGTCAGGAGCTATGATTTTAACTGTCATACTTTTAATCCTTGCATTACTATTTTGGGTTATCTCTCCATTAAATAAAATTTCTAAATCCCTTGAAAAAGGTAACTCCACAGATATTCAACCCCTAATAAATAATTCTTCTGAACTAGGCAAGGTCGCCAGAATGATAAGTGATTATCATCTTAAAAATGAAGAAATTGAAGCAAGCGAAAATACCAAAAGACATATTATTGAACAAGTTCAGGTTGGTATTATTATAACAGACGCATCTTCAAATCTTATTGTTACTGCTAATCCATATGCGTGTGAATTAATTGACGCTCCGGAAGATGCTGTCCTGGGAAATGTCACTCAAAACTTCTTTTCATCATTAACAGATGAACAAAAGGAGAAATTAAAGACTACTACTGAAAATATAACCGGATTTGAAAGTTTATTATTTAATTCCAGGGGTGAAAAAATCCCAATTCTCAGAAATGTAACCAGAATGTTTATGGATGGTAAACAAGCCATAATGGAAACATTTATCAACTTAAGTGAAATAAAAAATTTGCAAAGCAAACTCGAAGAAGAAAAGAAAAAATTAAGCCTTGCTGTTAAAAACTCAGGACTAGTATTTTGTGAATATAATTTTAAAACCGATGAAATTTCACTTCCTGAAGAATGGATATTTCTTAAAAAAGGAAAATCGGAAAAAAATTCTGATAATATCATTAATAATATTTACCCTTCTGACTTAAAGATTATCACTGATCAGTTTGACTCTCTTGAAAAAGGAATAAAAGACACTTTATCATCTGAATTCCGTGTTGTACACCCGGAAAGAGGAATTATTTGGCTTAGTGCATCAGTCCTTATTGCAAAACGAGATGATAATCATAAACCAAAGCAGTTAATCGGGTTAATTGAAGATATAACAGAAAGAATCAGTATTCAACAAGAGCTTATAAAAGCTAAAGAAAAAGCAGAAGAATCTGACAGAATGAAATCTGCCTATCTTGGGAATATGAGTCATAAAATTAGAACCCCTTTAAATGCCATCGTTGGTTTTTCAAATCTTTTAACTGAAGAAGATATTACTCCAAATGAAAAAAGTAACTATGTTAATATTATAAGACACGATACTGAACAAGTATTACATTTGATCGATGATATAATTAATATCGCAAAAATTGACGCTAATAAAATGGATGTAAGTATTAAACCATGTAACATCAATAAATTAATATTAGAATTATCTGATTATTATAAAACAAATGAAAAAACAAATAGAATTGATTTTACCATAAAAACAATGCTTCCCGATGGCAAAGATGTATTGAATACTGATGCCGAAAAATTATATCAGGTTATGAGTAATATTCTTAATAATTCTTTCAAATTCACTGAAAAAGGCATAATTGAGCTTGGATATTTTATAAATCCTGTTGAACAAAAAATGATACTTTATGCGAAAGATTCAGGAATTGGCATTCATGAAGATAACAAAGAAAAAGTATTTAACAGATATTTTCAGGCAGACCAAACGACAGAAGGAACAGGTTTAGGATTATCCATAAGTCAAAGCATTGTAAAACTATTAGGAGGAAAAATATACTTTGATTCAAAGCTTGGTGAAGGTTCAACATTTTTTATTGAACTACCGATGAAAGAGTCATAAAACATCAATTTTTTAATAATTGAGGTTATTTATTTAATTTTTTATTCTTTTTTGTCTATAAAAATTTTGAAATGACAAAATCAATATTTTTATTTGTGCTCATAAAATAGAAATATGACAATTTCAGTTGCAAATATATGGTGGTGGCACAGCTTTAAATTCTCAATCGGAAGTTGAGCAGGCTACTTGTATATTTCAATGAAAAGATATTTAAAGGCTTGTCGGAACTTCCGGCGAGCCTTTTTTCTTTTTAAAACTTTAAAACAAATATCTAAAACATATTAAACAATCAGATAAAATGGAAAAAATAAAAGTCAATACAAGATTAATAAGGTTATCGGGAAGCATAGCCGATCTTGTTACCCCTGTCAGTATTTATTTAAAAATAAGAGATATGTTTCCTAATACTCTTTTGCTTGAAAGTAGCGATTATCATGGTTCTAATAACAGCATGAGCTATATATGTTTTGACGAACTTGCTTGTTTTGAAGTTGCAGATTCAATTATAACAATAAATCTACCTGGAGAAATTGTTATAAAAGAAAAAACCACTGAGGAAAATAAAGTAACCGACAAACTGCATGAGTTTATTACTCAATTTGAAATAAATGAAATTAAAGAAAAAGGAATTGTAAATGGCTTATGGGGTTATACCTCTTATGACGCAGTCAAATATTTTGAAACAATTAAACTTCGTGAAAGAGATGATAATGAAAAATCAATCCCGGAACTCAGATATGCATTTCACAGATATGTCATAGCTATTAATCATTTTAATAACGACATTACCCTTCTTGAAAACTGCATAAATGGATTTGAAAGTCAAGCTTCAGATATCTCAAAAATATTATTAAATCAAAATGTAGTAACATTTCAATTTAAAACAGAAGGTAAAGAAACATCCAACATCACTGATTCTGTATACATGCAAATGGTTGAAGAAGGGAAAAAACATTGTTTTCTTGGTGACGTTTTTCAAATTGTTTTATCAAGAAGATTTCAACAAGGATTTTCAGGCGATGAATTTAATGTATACAGAGCATTAAGACGCATTAATCCTTCTCCTTATCTTTTCTACTTCGATTTTAGCAATTTTAAAATATTTGGCTCTTCACCTGAAGCTCAACTCATTGTAAACAAGAGAAAAGCAATTATCAATCCAATTGCCGGAACTTTAAGGAGGACAGGAGATGATGAGAAGGATAGAAAATTAGCTATTGAATTATCTGCCGATAAAAAGGAAAATGCTGAGCATGTAATGCTTGTTGACCTTGCACGAAATGATTTAAGTCGTAATTCGACTAATGTAAAAGTGGAAAATTATAGAGAAGTTCAATATTATTCTCACGTTTTACATCTTGTCTCAGAAGTTAGTGGGCAATTGAATCCAAATACTAATACAATAAAAGTTTTTGGAGACACTTTTCCTGCCGGCACATTATCAGGTGCGCCAAAATTCAAGGCAATGGAAATTATCGACAGAATTGAAAATACCAGCCGGTCTTATTATGGTGGTGCAATTGGTTTTATTGGTTTTAACGGTGACATTAATCATGCAATTACTATACGCACTTTTATGAGCAAAAATAATTTACTTACCTATCAGGCAGGTGCGGGTATTGTTTCAGAATCAAAATGTGAAAATGAATTACAGGAAGTAAATAATAAGTTAGGCGCATTAAAGATGGCTATTATTGAAGCTGAAAAAATAAACAAAGAATTAAGTATTTAAAAAAATAATAATATGACAACTAATAAAATATTAGTACTCGACAATTACGACTCATTTACATACAACCTTGTTCACATTATCAAGGAGTTAACTCACGGCTCCAATGTCGATGTTTATAGAAATGATAAGATCTCTGTTGAAGATGTGGGTTTTTATGATAAGATTGTTCTTTCGCCAGGACCGGGTGTCCCGGATGAAGCAGGCATCCTAAAACAAGTAATCTCAACTTACGGACCAAGTAAAAGCATCTTTGGCGTTTGTCTTGGATGTCAAGCCATAGCTGAAGTGTATGGCGGACGATTAATCAACCTTAATAAAGTTTATCATGGCATTGCTACTAATGTCAATATAATTGATAATAACGACCGTACATTTCGTTGGTTAGTTGACACCATTGAAGCAGGAAGATATCACAGCTGGGTAGTAGATCCTGAATCTATTCCTTCTGAACTCAAAGTTTCAGCTACTGATGACGAAGGACATATTATGGCATTGTACCATAAGACTTATGATGTTCACGGAGTACAATTTCACCCTGAATCTGTTCTTACACCAAGTGGTAAACAAATAATGGCAAATTTTCTAAATGGAAAATAAAAAATAATAGAATGAAAGAAATTTTACATAAACTAATCCAACATCGTACTCTTTCAAGAGAAGATGCAAAAGATATTCTCATGAATATTGCGGCTCTTAAGTATAACCAATCGCAAGTGACAGCTTTCATGTCAGTATATATGATGAGAAATATAACTCCTGAAGAATTAGCAGGATTTAAAGATGCTTTAATTGAACTATGTGTTAAGATTGATTTATCTGAATTCAACACAATAGACCTTTGCGGAACAGGGGGAGATGGAAAAAATACTTTTAATATTTCAACGTTATCTTCATTTGTTTTAGCCGGAGCAGGCTATAAAGTAGCAAAACATGGAAACTTTGGCGTTTCTTCTGCCTGCGGATCTAGTAATGTTATGGAGTATTTCGGATATAAATTCACTAATAATGAAGATGTCCTTAAAAGACAAATTGACCAATTCGGATTTACCTATATGCATGCTCCTCTTTTCCACCCTGCTCTTAAAGCAGTTGGTCCCATTAGAAAGGAATTGGGAATGAAAACTTTTTTCAATTTAATAGGACCTATTGTTAACCCTGCTAATCCTCAGAATCAGTTAACCGGGGTTTTCAACCTTGAAACTGTAAGACTTTATAATTATCTATTCCAACAAACGGATAAAAAATATACCATCGTTTATTCTCTTGATGGTTATGATGAAATTTCATTAACATCAAACTTTAAAGTCGTTTCAAACAATGATGATAAAATTTTATCTCCCGAGAAAGTTGGTATGAAACGGTCTTCTGAGGAACAATTATTCGGTGGTAATACTATAGAGGAAGCTGCAAATATTTTTAAATCTGTTTTATCGGGTAAAGGTTCTATTGCACAGAATAATGTAGTCCTTATAAATTCAGCAATGGCAATTAAAACCATTTGTCCTGAAAAATCTATTGAAGTATGCATCGAAGAAGCAAAAGATTCTTTAATGAGTAAAAAGGCTTCTGCTATCTTTGAAAAAATAATTGAAAATAATTAATGATGACGATTCTCGACGAAATAAACAATTTTAAAAAGACTGAAGTTGTTTTAAGAAAAAAACTTATAACAATCGATGAGCTTAAGTCTATGCCAAATTATAAAAGGGAAGTTCCATCTTTGTCTGATTTTCTTCTCTCAGAAAAACATACCGGAATTATTGCTGAATTTAAAAGAAAATCTCCATCAAAAGATATCATAAACGACCATTCTTCTGTAAGTGATGTTACTACTGGATATGAAAAAGCGAGTGTATCTGCCATTTCAATTCTAACTGACTCAAAATATTTCGGTGGAACTATAAAAGATCTTGAGGATGCAGCAAAGGTTGTTAAAATTCCCATTCTTAGAAAAGACTTCATAGTAGATGAGTTTCAAATTTATGAGGCTAAGGCAATAGGTGCATCAGCTATTCTGCTTATCGCTGCTTCTCTTTCGAAAGCTGAAATAAATAATTTCGCTCATATAGCAAGAGAACTTGGACTGGAAGTATTGTTTGAAATTCATAATGAAAGTGAACTCGAAAAAATATCCGATTATGTCAATATCGTTGGAGTAAACAACAGGGATTTAAAAACATTTAAAGTAGATATTAACCAATCTATAAGTCTTTCCGGATTAATCCCTGATAAATATATCAAAATTTCTGAAAGCGGAATTAGTGATGCTTCAAATATAAAAATGCTTAAAAACTACGGCTTTAAAGGATTCCTAATCGGAGAAACATTTATGAAAGAAAAAGATCCGGGAGAAGCTTGTTTAAAGTTTTCAGAATTATTAAAATGATACTTAAAGCATAAGTCATGATAATAAAAGTCTGTGGAATGGGTAATCCTGAAATAATGTTGAAATTATCTGCATTAGATATCAATATGCTTGGATTTATTTTTTATAATAAATCTGTCAGATTTGTTGAAGGAAAGATCCATCCTGAAGAACTTCTTAATATCAATGAAAATATTTTAAAAACAGGAGTCTTTGTTAATGCTACTGAATCAGAAATATTAAATACAGCAGAAAGATGGCATCTCGATTCAGTGCAGCTCCACAGTAATGAATCTCCTGATTTATGCGAAAAATTAAAAAATAAAGGGTTTATTGTTATCAAAGCATTCAACCTGACCGTAAATAATAATTTTAAGGATTTTATTAATGTTTGTGATTACTTTTTATTTGATACACCTACTGTATTACATGGAGGATCAGGAAATAAATTTGACTGGAATTTAATTAATAATTATAATGAAACAGCACCTTTCCTTTTAAGCGGTGGCCTTAATGAAAACGATGTTGGAGATATTTTGGCTATAAAACACCCTTCTTTTGCCGGTATTGATATCAACAGTAAATTTGAAATATCTCCCGGAATAAAAAATTATAAGATGATATCTGATTTTGTATTAAAACTAAGATTAAAAGAATAATAGATATGAATTATTTAGCAAATGATAAAGGTTATTATGGAGATTTTGGAGGAGCATTTATTCCAGAAATGCTTAAACCAAATGTCGATGCTCTTAATGCATGTTACAAAGAAATTATCAACTCTTATGAATTTAAACAAGAGTTCATCGACCTGCTTAAAAATTATGTAGGACGACCTTCCCCTTTGTATCATGCAAAGAGATTGAGTGAAATATACGGTGCAAAAATATTCTTGAAAAGAGAAGATCTAAACCACACCGGATCTCATAAAGTTAATAATACAATAGGACAAATACTCCTTGCAAAAAGAATGGGTAAAACCCGCATTATCGCAGAAA
>JAGODU010000123.1 GCA_017998095.1 Prolixibacteraceae bacterium
ACATCAAGGGGTTCAAATGCTCTGACAGCAGTTATTTTGAGAATATAGAAAAAGCTAATAAGCTTATAAAGTCTAATCTTTTCAGACCTCCATACGGCTTGCTGAAAAATTCTCAGTTTAAAAAACTAAAGAATAAATATAAAATCATCATGTGGGATGTTATCAGTTGTGATTACGATTCTCACTTGACAGTTGAGAATTGTGTTTCTAATGTAATGGATTTTGTTCGTGACGGTTCGATAATTACATTTCACGATTCATATAAAGCAGAGAAAAACGTATTAGCTGCCTTGCCAAAAGTCATTGAATTATTAAAAGCTCAGGGCTACTCTTTTAAAAGAATAGAATTTGATAAAACACGCCCTCTGTATACTGCAAACTGGATTAAGAATCTCCTAAGGATGAGGGAATCATTAAATAAACGCCGTCACAGGGCATAACTATAACATTATATGAAAATTTTAATAATCGGATCGGGAGGAAGAGAACATGCTCTCGGATGGAAAATTAAACAAAGTCCTAAAGTTGAAAAACTGTTTTTTATGCCTGGTAATGCAGGCACTAAAGATCTGGGAGAAAACCTTTCTGTCAAATATTCCGATTTCAGAGCTTTCAAAGAAACTGTTTTAAACAACAATATTGATCTTATCGTTGTTGGCCCTGAAGTACCTCTTGTTGAAGGCTTACACGACAATATCCTTGCTGATGAACATATGAAGAATATCCCTGTAGTAGGTCCTGTTAAAGCAGGTGCTATGCTTGAAGGAAGCAAGGACTTTGCCAAGGCTTTTATGATAAAAAATAATATACCTACAGCCAGATATGAAACTTTTGAAGCAGGAGAGATAGAAAAGGCAAAGACTTTTATGAAAAGACTCAATCCTCCTTATGTCCTTAAGGCCGATGGTCTTGCTGCCGGTAAAGGAGTTGTCATTCTTGATTCTTTTGATGAGGCAGTTACTGAACTGAATGAAATGCTTGGAGGAAAATTCGGGAGTGCAAGCCAAAAGGTAGTTATTGAACAGTTCCTTTCCGGTGTTGAGCTTTCCGTATTTGCAATTACTGATGGCAATGATTATAAAATTCTACCTGAAGCAAAAGATTACAAAAGAATAGGCGAAGGTGATACAGGTTTGAATACAGGAGGGATGGGTGCTGTTTCTCCAGTTCCGTTTGCAGATAAGAATTTTATGGCGAAGGTTGAAGAAAGTATTATAAAACCTACAATCAGCGGACTTAAAAAAGAAAACATCAATTATAAAGGATTCATATTCTTTGGCTTGATTAACTGTGACGGCGATCCGTATGTCATTGAATACAATGTCCGAATGGGAGATCCTGAAACAGAAGCAGTCATGCTCAGGATAAAATCTGACTTTGTTGATTTGCTTGAAGGAGTTGCTTTTAATAATCTTAACGAAAAGACATTAGTCACTGATGAACGTTCGGCTGTAACAGTAATGATGGTTTCGGGCGGATATCCCGGAAATTATGAAAAGGGTAAAATAATTACTGGGGTTGAAGATATAGAAGAAAGTATTGTTTTCCATGCAGGTACTGAATTCATCAATGGTAATACAGTTACAGCCGGAGGAAGGGTTCTGTCTGTCAGTTCCTATGGAAAAACCTTTCCTGAAGCACTAGAACTTTCGTATAAAAGTGCATCTAAAATATGCTTTGAAGGAAGTTATTACAGAAAAGATCTGGGGAAGGACCTTTTACAGTTCATTTAATCAGACATTAAAATGCTTCGAATATTCAGGGCAAACAGTGTTTACAACTTTATTCTGCTTCCGATTATCGGGGCTTTATTGCTGATTAAATCATATCTTGACACGAAAGGAATGTTTGCAGGTGATTATTCTTTTATCACTCCTGCGTTTCCTGAAATTGATTTATCTGCTGTAAGATATGAAACATTAATAGCATTAAGCTTTCTCTCAGTTATATTTATCTGCTTTCAACTTCTGATAACCAATGCCAGGTTTGCCTTTATTAAAGAAAGGACATTCCTCCCTTCATATCTTTTTCTTTTCATCATTTATACAATACCTGAGCTTCATTTTTTCAATCCTGTCCTTATTTCAGGTATCTTTTGTCTATTAGCCATAAACTCAATTTTCGACTCCTTTGAAAAGAATAAAGCCATTATGAATGCTTTTAATGCCGGGTTCCTTACCGGAATAGCAGGTTTATTTTATTTAAGTTCCAATTTATTAGTATTTCTTATACCTATTAGTCTGTTTAACCTTAGAGGAAAAGTTACCTGGAGAGAAGTTGCAACTCCATTCATCGGACTTATTCTGCCTTGGCTTTTTGTATTTACCTTTTATTTTGTCTCAAACAATACAAGTATATTTACCGATAATATTATAAACTACATTAAGTTTAAAAATGAATCTCTGATTGGTGATTATACTTTGATAGGATACCTTGGATTAATAGGATTAATCACACTGATATCCAGCATATTCGTATTAAAACAGTATGATGAGGAAAAAATCAGGGTAAGGCGGTACTTTAAAATTTTATTCTTCTTCTTCTTTTCTTCATTAATTTTCCTTATTTTTCCTTTTGTTTCGTATGAATTAATAGTGTTAGCAGCATTGCCGATATCATTTTTCATAACAAGCTATCTTTCATTTATGCACCGGAGATTTTGGTCTGAATTTTTTTTCATACTTATTTTCGTATTATCTTTTGCATTACAATTTGTATTTGAATGGATGAGGGCAGGGTGACTTTAGGGGTTTATGGAATTCAAGACAGAATGGATACACAGTATCCTCAGTATGTACATGACCATAATATTACTATAGCCGACAAAGGCAAAATAACAAATTTCCTGCAGCTTGAAAGAATTACCCGTATTAAGAGGGACAACAAATTATATATACATCTTCCCCAAATAATCAAAGATTCTAATAATGTTAAAACCGATTTCGATGTTGTATTTGTTGACAATATCGTAGGACGTTCTTTTATCAGTTCTAACGGACAGGTAAGGTTTGAATCACCTTTAAACTTTAAACTTACCAAAGAACATGAAAAGGGCAAATTATGGTGGTTTGACAGAGAACTTGATGGTTATATTCTAAACCATGAATTAGCACATGTATTTTCATGTCTTCCATTTTATGGCGAGTTTGAAGAAAATAGTTTACTGGTTCACTTTGACGGAGGAGCAAGCCTTTCAAACTTTTCTGCATGGATGTACCGCATGGGAAAGATAATTCCGGTTGAACATCACTGGGAATTAAAACATTTCACTTCTCTATATAATGCAAATGCTCTAACTTTTGGAATAATAGGAGCAGGGATTGAAGATCAGAACAGTGTACCGGGCAAGCTTATGGGATACGCTGCACTTGGTAATTACAATGAAGAAATTGATTTCTGGTTGCGTCAGAATAACTGGTTTGAAAATATATGGGGTAAGAAATCTTTATTCTTTGAAAAGGCAAAGTCTGATTTTAATATCGACCTTAAATCGTTCGATCAAAGAAACACATTTTTACAGGATATTGCTGCAACAATCCAGGAACTTTTCATGAGGGAAGCACTTCTTAAACTTGATGATCTTAATACACTTACCGGATGTAAGAACTTATATTATACCGGAGGCTGTGCATTGAATATACACACCAATTCATCCATCGTCGATAGTTCCATTTTTGATAAAGTTTTCATACCCCCTTGTACAGAAGACTCAGGGCTTTCTCTTGGAGCAGCTGCTTATTTAGAGTGGAAAAAAGGTAATATGATTAAAAAATGCAGCCCATTCCTTAACAACTGGAACATTGAAGATTATATTACTGATTATACAGCTGAAGATATACAAACAGTAGCCCAGAAAATTGCTGAAGGAAATGTAATTGCAGTTTGCAATGGTTATGGAGAAGCAGGCCCACGCTCCCTGGGTAACAGGTGCATTCTGGCATTGCCTACTAAAGCATTAGCTAACAAAGTTAGTATTGAACACAAGCTAAGAGAGTGGTATCGTCCTGTTGCCCCAATAATGCTCGAAAAGAATGTTAAGTACTATACAAAAACCAATAATATTAACCATCTTACCAGATACATGCTGCTTGACATTAAAATTCCGGATGACAAACAAGCAGAGATTCCAGGTGTCATACATTCAAACGGCACAGCAAGAATACAAACAATATTTTCAAGAGAAGAAAACCCATATATGTATGATCTCCTTTCTGTTCTGGATGAAAACTATAACGTAAAAGCACTTATAAATACATCATTCAACTCTAAAGGAGAACCTATAGTCCACACTAAAGATGATGCTATGTCTTCAGCAAAAAAAATGGGGATTGAAAACGTTGTGATAAACGGTATTTTAAATTTCATATAGTCCAATTTGGATTTTAAAAAATCTTTCCTAATTTTAAATAGGGGATTAAGTTTTTGATTATCATTAACTTTTATTTGATTAAGTATCTTGAGGAGAAGGGCTACAGGGATAGACAAGAGTTGCACAGTATGCTATATCAAGGCAATATCATTGTTTGTAATTACATTCAATCTGGCGACTTTATTGTTTTGTGTATATGTTTTAAATTACAAACCCGGTTTTATTTACTTTTCTATAGCTTCGATCTTAGGATTAACAGGAGGCTTTCTTGTAGCCAAATATGTAAACCTTACCAAAAGAATTTCAAAGGAACTTGAAGAGGATAAACATAAACTAAACAGTATCCATAATTATATTGGCAATGTTGTGCATGATCTCAGATCTCCCGTTGCATCAATAAATATGATTGCGGAATTTCTGGAAGAAGATCTTCCCAACTTATCTAAGCAACAAGTTGAACTGGTTTCTTCAATTAAAAAGAGCTCATCTGCTATGCTTGACCGAATATGCTGTATTCTTGATAATACTAAACTTGAAAAAGGATTAAACCTTGAAAACCTTACTGAAGGCAATATATATGGTATTATTTGCCAGGTAATTCAAAAACATACAATCCTGGCAATTGACAAGAATATTATCATTGAAAATAAAGTTCCGGACAACATACCTCATACATATTATGACCCTGAAGCTCTTGACAGTGTTCTTTCTAACCTGATTAGCAATGCTATAAAATATTCAATGCCCGGCACGAAAATAAGGGTATATCATGAACTAAAAAAAGGATTTTTAGAAATCAATATAAAGGATGAAGGACTGGGAATGACCGCCGACGACCTTACAAAAGTATTTGGAGAATTTGTAAAGTTAAGTGCACGTCCAACTGCAGGAGAAGGTTCTTCGGGATTAGGATTATCGATGGTAAAAAAACTTGTTGAGCAAATGGGAGGAACAGTATCTGCTGCATCTGAAGGCAAAAATAAAGGATCAACCTTTACATTTACTCTAAAGAAAATAGCAATTGTCAAAACGATGACTGCTTAATATAAAATAAAAAAACCTGCTGAATAGATTTACAGCAGGTTTTTTTATTTTAATTCATTTCAATCTTACTTAACAGGAAATGCACCAATATATGGTTTGGTCTTTTTTGTATGTCCCAGCATAGCTGCTACCTTTGCTGGCAATAAAGCAGCTTTATCAATATTCTTTATCAACCCTACCTGACTTATACCACTCAAGTAACTTCCATTGATAATTGATCCTTTACCTGAAATATTGGTGCTGTTTTTATTATATTCAGGATAATATTTCTGAAGATCAGATAATTCTTTAACTTCCAACTGACAGTTATCTCCAGTCACCGGACTCCAATACATCAAAGGAGCAGTAAAAGTTGCCTGCGAGAAGATATTATTGTTAAACTCTTTAATTGGAGAATCTTTAAGGTTGCCGCACATGAAATCAGGCTGCCATACAATCATTAGTGGCCGGTTGTAATTTCCGTCACCTGCCAGCAAATTATTTACAAATATGTGCCCTACCCTTTTGTCAACATCAGGACCAGTAGCCGGATGCCAGCCGAAATGATCACCCTGGGCACTTCTCTGGTCTCTGCCGATACATGCAATGCTATTAATAAAAGTATTCTGATAAATATGAGCATCACAGCTGTTTAATATCATTAATCCGTGATCGCAATTTCTGAAAACATTACCTGCACATGTTACCCCTTTTGAAATCTCAAAGAAGAAACCATTCTGGCTTGGCCACATCGACTTAGTAGGTGCCTTCTCATTAATATATCCGACATTCTCAACAAGATTATTTATAAAAACACCATCGACATTACCAACATCATACCAAACACCATTTGAGTTTGGTAAATCTACAATATGATTGTCATTAAATACAACTCTGTGAGTTTGATTGAAAATCTTCACTGCAGCCGGGAAATAGCCGTCAATGTTTTCTATATTGTTTCTTGTGAACACACACTTTTCAACCAAAACATCACTGGAGCTGAAAATAAAAATACCTTCAGTGCTGGTATCGCTTATTTTACAATTACGTATAACCATTTTATCACCTCTGAGATATCCTGCAACCCTTGAACAGAAAGAAATCTCACAGTTTTCAATTACTGTTCCAACAACATCCTTACCAAAAGTTGATTCATCAGCTATCCCTTCAGGTTCATAACCTTCTATTTCCAATGCTCTATATGCATATTGAGTGAATTTAATCCCCTTTATAACAGGACCTATACCATCTGACTTCTTTCCGTTACAATCTTTAATAGTTCTGATTATAGCACTATTAAAAGCAGTTATCTCAACACATTTATCAGTTGGATCCTGCCCAATGTATACGGTCTTGCTATCGTAATCGATATAGAAAGAATTCTCATCTACTTCTCCTTCATAACCGGCTGACTGCAAAAACTTGCCGTCAATAAAAATCATATCATCGTTGAAACGAAACAAAGGAGTTGACTTGCCACTCCTGTCACGACCCCACCAATCAGCAGGCTTATTAGGGAAGAGATTGTCCCATGTTATTTTCCAAAGCCCATTTTTAAGGTCCTTCCAGCTTTCGGCAACATAAGTCCCTTTTAAAACAGGATGCTCATCAGCGTATGCCTGAATAGTAATTCCCTGATTAAAAATCAGATTTCCTGTACGGTATGTACCTCCACGTAGAATTATTGCATCTCCTGTAACGGCTTTTTTTACAGCTTCCTCAATTGTTGTCGGATCATCGATGGTATTACCCTGACTATTAGCAACTCCATCGGGAGCAACATAATAAACATGCACTGCATTCTTGGGAACTTCATAAACCTTTGATACCTGTCCGTACGGACCCCCTGAAGGTTGTGCATTACAAAACACAGAAACAGTTAAAGCTAAGAAGCTAAGAAGTAATTTCGACTTAGTTAGATTAATCATGGCATGTTATTTTAATTATTAATAAAACTGACACAAGTTACAAAGTATTATGATATCTATAATAGTGTGTCTGATTTTTTGTAAAAAAAGAGTGCAATATGAAGCAACTAAAATGGTGATAATTGTATCTATTAAAATAAAATCAAATCATGCAAAAGGTAATATTTATGGTCTTCTTAATGTTGGTTCTTTACGGATGTAATAAGGAAGAAGAAACTCTTGACAAGTTTTATATTGCAGAAGTTGTCGGATACGATTTAAATTGTAATACATGTTTGTTACAGTTCCCGGATGACACAAAGATTATAAAAAAAATTCTGGGAGAAAGTGAGTCAGATATTTACAATACAGTCAACCTTAATCAGGATGATTTAAAAACCGGAGAACAAATACAGGTAAAAGTTCGTCTTCCGGAGCTAAATGAAATGAGTGCCTGTAAAACTCTTTATCCTACTTTCAATTATTTAAGTGTATATGTTTCAGATTACTTAAAATGTGAGGATGCCGATGTTATAGATACTATTGAGTTAAAATATGGAAATTGCGTTACTACTTATGGCCAGACATCTATATGCTTTGACTCTTTACTCAATGATTCAAGATGTCCTGATGATGCTAATTGCGTTTGGGAAGGCAACGCTGAGATAAAATTAAAACTTTTAATCACAGGGCTTGGGTATCAATATATTAAACTAAATACAAATATTTTACCGACAGATACCACAATCAATCATTTGAATATTGCGCTTATAGGCTTATCGCCATATCCTTCTCTCAATATGACAATTAGACCTGAAGACTACAAAGTGAAACTTTCTGTAGCCAATCTGTCAATGCTAAAAGGAAATGCTCAGGTTATTTCTTTTAATCCCGACAAACTAGTTTGCGACTGGGGGTGGAAAATTAAGATAAACAATGATACAATCATGTCAGAAAGTGGAGTAATAGGAAATACTTTGGGATATGAAATTCCATCACCAATAGATGTTTATATTCAAACAGGCGAGAAGGTGCGCAACTGTTCCGAGTCAGGAGGCTTTGATTATTATGATATAGAAAGAATAATAAAAGTCCAATAACAAAAAGCCGACCATCCTTTTCAGGATGACCGACTCCGTCTACAAACCTTATTATTATAAAAAACGCCTTATAGCTCTATTGGAATTCCATTGTAGAAATCAAGAATTTTAGTTCTGAAAATAAAGTCATATTTTGCTTGTATAAGCTGTGATTCAGCTATTGACATCCTTGATTTTGAATCGTTATATTCAACTGAATTAACCCTTCCGGCATTAAATTTTTCTTCGACATAACGGAATGATTCTTTCATTGAATTAACAGCAGTCATACTTGAATTATATCTTTTAAAAGCAGCAACAGCATTGGTATATGCCTGCTCAATTTGTTTTCTGAGATCTTTCTTTGCACTTTCAAGTTCAAGCCTGCGATTTTCAATTTGTAATTTAGAATTTTCAATATTTGTTTTATTTTGAAACTTATTGAAAATTGGGATATTCACACCAAGACCAATATATTCACCATGGTTATCGAGAAGTTGTTTTCCTAAACCTTCATTTTCAACGTCATTCATGTTGAAATAGTTATCACCAATTCCGGCAGAAGCCGAAACTGTAGGATACAATCCACTATTCGCAATCTTAAGTTGTATCTCAGAGCTTTTAAGCTGGTATTCTGCACTTTTAATTTCAGGGCGATTCTCAACTGCCTTATCAAAAACTTGTGATGAAGATGATACTGAAGTTACAGCACTCATTTCAGGCAATTCAGGTGTAACAATATCAAAGTTTGTATAATTTTCAAGTTCAAGTACCTGCGTCAAATTCAAGAGATAAATCTGAAGAGCATTCTGACGGTTAACAATTTCCAGTTCTTCGCTTGCCAGCTGAGATTGCAGCTCAAGTAGTGCACCGGGAGCAAGTTTACCTGCATTTACAAGTTCTTCTGTTCTTTTTATTTGAAGTCTGGTAGCATCAGCCTGAGCTTCCGAAACCTTAATCATTTCCTTGGCAAAAAGAATTTCAAGATATCCTGATGTAATATTTAAAGTCACATCATCCTTAGCCTTTTTCAGGTTTTCAAGACTCTTCTTCAGTTCATAATCTTGTTGAACAATTGTGTTTTTCAAACGGCCCCCACTATATACAACAACGTTTGTCCCAAGAGACAATGAAGTATTCATTGTATTTCTTGACCGGTATGTACCATCGAGCTGTTCAGAACGACCAAAACTAAAGTCCTGAGAAAGATTTGCACTCACTCCCGGCAAACGATTATTCTTGCTTTGCTGCAATTCATTTTCCTGATATTTTGTATTGATCTCATATTGTTTGATGACAATATTGTTGGTCTGAGCATAGTCAATACACTTTTGCAACGACCATTTTTCCTGGGCATTTACATTAATAAATATAAGCCCCGATATGACTATCATTAAGAATTTCTTCATGATTTTTTTCTTTTATTTTTACGGCTTATATTATTTAGTTGTAGCAACGGCGGCTTTCTGAGCTTTAGGATCTATCTTTTCAGCTTTAATTTTGTCATCCATTTTAAGCCCTTGGACAATTTCTATATTCAATCCATCGGATAAACCTACTTTAACATCCCGTCTTTCAAACTTCTGAGGTTCTGTTTCTACTTCAACATAAGCTGAGTCCTTTTCAAATTTGACCAGCGATTCAGGAATAACCATCACACTGTCTCTTTTCTCAAGTACTATACTTGCATTGGCACTGTATCCTGCTCTGATAAACTGACCTTCCTTAAGTTTAACATCTGCTTTAATCTGAAACTGAATTGCTCCATTTTCTTCTACACCTTTAGGAGAAAGATAAGTAAGTACAGCAGCAAACTGTTCAGTTTCAATAGCACCTATGGTAAGAATGATATCCATTCCTTCCCTGATTTTACCAACCTCAGTCTCATCTACTTTACCTTCAAATATCATATCACCCATATCGGCAACAATAGCTATTGTTGTCCCTGCATTGAATGTATTAGCCTGAATCACAGAATTACCAACTTCAATTGGCACATCAAGGAGCATCCCGTTAATTGTCGAACGTATAAGTGTATTCGTCGTCTTTTCAGATTTTTTGGTAACCCCCTTCTTTATAAGCTCAAGATTGTTTTCTGCTGAAGAAAGTTCCTCACGGGCTGTATTATATGCAAGCTGTGATTTCTGATATTCTTCGTAGGCAATAACCTTCTTTTCATACAGACTGGTTTGCCTTTCAAAATCAATCTTTGCATCTTCATAATTAAGTCTTGACTGATTGACTCTTGACTCTGCACTATTGAGGCTAAGCATGTCGGGGATGATTTTGACTTTTGCAATTACATCACCATTTTTAACCATTTGACCGGCTTCGATATAAACTTCCTCAATAATACCGGATACCTGGGGTTTGATTTCAATTTCCTTGCGGGGAACAACTGAACCTGTTGCAACTGTTTTCTTGATAATATTGTCAATCTTTGGCGTTTCTACCTTAAATTGATCAGGTTGTTTTTTTGATTTAGAATAAAGAAAATAGAAAGTTCCGATAAATACAACTATCAGAAACACTATTCCGAAGATTTTGAAGAATTTTTTCATGACTTAAAATATTTTAATTTAATTGATTCAAGTTAATTATTCAGCTCTTAATGCATCAATTGGTTTAATTTCAACAGCTCTTTTAGCCGGCAGATACCCTGCAATTGCGCCTGATATTATCAAAATCATCAGGCACGCTACAGCAACACCAAAATTGATTTCAGGATTTTTTATAAAAATTCCGTCACCCCCATTTTTTGCTGCCATTTCCAAAAGTTTATTTGCTCCTTCAAGCAAAAGAATTCCGGAAAACAATCCTAAATAGCCTGCCACAGTTGTAAGGAAAACACTTTCCATTATGATCTGTGAAATTACTTTCCATGGTGTTGCCCCTATAGCCCTCATAACTCCAATTTCCTGAGTTCTTTCTTTAATGATAACAAGCATAATATTGCTTACACCAATTACTCCGGCAAGGAGGGTTCCAATACCAACTATCCATGTTAAAATCTGTATCCCGATAAACAATGAAGAAAACATTTTAAATTGTTTTTCAAGATTCACATGACCAATTGCCTGAATGTCTGAAGGGGCAATTGAATGTCTTTCCTTAATAGCAGCCATTACCTTGTCTTCAACAAATGATGCGCTGAATCCCTTTTTAGCAGTAACTCCCAATACATGAACTGAATTGCCGTAATTATATGCAGCCTGCATTGTGGTAAATGGAAGGAAGATACTTTCCTCAGTTCTTCCGTTCATATTAATATTTGACACAGGATGAATAAGGCCCACAACCTGATAATATACACCGCTTACGCGTAAGTATTTACCAATTGGCTCTTCATCTTTTTCAAACATTTGTTCAAATACCTTTTCGCCGATTACACAGACTTTACTTTTCTGAATAATGTCTATTTCATTCAACCATCGTCCTTTAAGTACATCGGCAGGATCTATACTGTTCCATTGCGGATAATCTCCCTTGATATTGAAGGAGCCTGTGTTTTCTCCCCTGACAGTG
>JAGODU010000124.1 GCA_017998095.1 Prolixibacteraceae bacterium
CATCTTTATCAATTATCATTATAGCAGGCATATTTTGCGGTGCACCCGGTTCATTTTTATAAAGCTGGAACCCTTTAGAGACAGCCCTTTGACCATCAGAAAGAATTGGAAAAGGAGTATCAATATTATCGGCAGTATAGAAAATCTTTTTAGGTAATAGCTTTCGGGTTGTATTAGCCCACTTAATTTTACTCTCATTCATGTTAAGGGTATCCTTTGGGAATTTCCAATTATCAATAATTTCCATTTGAACGGGGAACATATTTATCCAGTTAGAAATTGAATCAGATTGATATGGAAGAATGAACAAAACTTCAAGATCATATTTCTTTAAAATATTTTCTTTTTTCACAACATCAGCAAGATCTGCATACTGATAATGACATATCTGGCACCAATAGTCTTTTTTTACCATTCCTCTTGGAAATATAAGCATAACATTTTTCCCTTTATAAGAAGAAAGACTAACAGGATTACCATTTTGATCATTCAATTGAAAATCGGAGACAGGTTCATTAATTATTGGAACAGTAATCCTGTTTTCCTGAGAAAAACCAATTAAAGGATAAAGAGTTAAAAGAAGGACGATAGTTAAGAAATTTGTTTTCATAGGTAATGATTTGTTTTTAATATAGTTTTTTTTAAAATTCTCTGCTTTAAAAGAGACAATGATTAACAATGATACCCCTATTTTGAAATAAAATATTAAAAATATTAAAATAAAATTTATAATTCATATCTTTAACATATTACTCACAAACACAAAAGGAGGTTAACATGAATATTGCATTATACATTGGGATTCCTGTTTTAATAATATTCTTTTTAGGAATCAGGATAGTAAGGCCTACTCACAGGGCTTTAATAGAAAGACTGGGAAAGTACCACAGATTTGCAGGTCCGGGTTTCAACTGGATAATACCTTTGATTGACAAGATTTACAGGGTCAATATCACAGAGCAAATGGTTGATGCGGAACCTCAGGAAATCATAACTAATGATAATCTTAATGCCAGGGTTGATGCTCAGGTGTATTTCAAAGTCAAATCAGATGAAGAAAGTGTAAAAGGATCAATTTACAATGTAAACAATTACAGATGGCAGATTGTAAACCTTGCCCGCACAACACTGCGTAATATCATTGGTACCCTGACGCTGAAGTCTGCCAACAGTGAAAGAGGTAAAATCAATGCTGAATTATATAAAACATTGCACGAAGAAACTACCAGCTGGGGTATTGAAATTGTAAGAACAGAATTAAAGGAGATTGATCCTCCAAAAGATGTTCAGGACACCATGAATAAGGTTGTAAAGGCAGAAAATGAAAAGATTGCTGCCATTGATTCAGCAACAGCTGCAGAAACGGTTGCTGATGGTGTTAAAAGAGCTAAGATCAAGGAAGCTGAAGGTTTCAAGCAGGCTAAAATACTTCAGGCAGAAGGAGAAGCTGAAGCTATAAGACTTGTTAATGAAGCAGCTGATAAATATTTTGTAGGTAATGCTCAAATGCTTAGAAAACTCGAAGCACTTGAGACTTCTTTAGGATCAAATGCCAAAATCGTTGTTCCTTCCGACTCGCAATTGATTAATATGATTGGAGAGATGGCAGGAATAGTACCTGTTGAAAAACCAAAAGGAAAATAAAAACTGAAATATTAAAGTCAATTATTACATACGGGAATTACTTTTAAAGTGATTCCCTTTCTTATATTTGTGTTTACTATATTGTAATACCATACAAATGAATCTGGAGTCAATATTAAGTTATAATCCTGTAATTCTTGCCTTAGCAGCAACGCTGTTCACCTGGTTTATGACAGCATTAGGATCAGGCATGGTATTTTTCTTTAAAGAGATTAATAAAAAAGTATTGAATTCAATGCTTGGCTTTGCAGCAGGAGTTATGATAGCTGCAAGTTTCTGGTCATTGTTGAATCCTGCAATATCTATGGCTGAAGAGATTGGAATTACTCCCTGGATACCTGCCCTAATTGGTTTTTTAACTGGAGGCGCTTTCCTGTATTTAGTTGACAGGCTTCTACCCCACCTTCATCTGGGATTATCAAGAGATAAAGCTGAAGGATTAAAAACATCATGGCAAAGAAGTATTCTTCTTGTTTTAGCAATTACATTGCACAACATACCGGAAGGATTAGCAGTTGGTGTTGCTTTCGGGGCATTGGTAAATAATGCAGATGCAGGAATGATATCAGGAGCATTAGCCCTTGCAATAGGCATAGGTCTTCAGAATTTCCCGGAAGGAGCAGCTGTTTCAATTCCTTTAAGAAGAGAAGGTTTTTCAAGATTGAAGGCCTTTAATTATGGTCAGCTTTCGGGAGTAGTTGAACCAATTGCCGGGGTAGCTGGTGCATTTCTTGTATCATCTATGACAAACTTGCTACCTTATGCCTTATCATTTGCTGCAGGAGCAATGATATATGTAGTTGTTGAAGAACTTATACCTGAATCACAAAGAGGTGATGAAACAGACCTTTCAACTGTTGGAACAATAATAGGCTTTGCTACAATGATGTTGCTGGATGTTGCTTTAGGATAATACTTAAATCTTAAGGTCTTAAGTATTATATTGAATTTTAAAGAAATATAATTATTAATGGATATTCCTGATAGCATTAGATATAAATTAAAGGGTAAGATCTGGATTGAAATAAACGATAAAACCCTTATTGGAGAAGGAAAAGTTATTCTGCTTATAAAAACTGCTGAACTGGGATCATTAAGAAAAGCAGCTGAAGCAACCGGAATTTCATACCGCCAGGCATGGTACAGTATAAACAGGATGAATAATGTTGCTGAATTCCCCCTTATTCAACTTAAACACGGAGGTGAAAAAGGAGGAATAGCAAAGCTTACTGAATATGGCGAGAAAGTTATTTCAGATTATAAAAAGGCTGAAGAAGAATTCTATAAGTTTCTTGATAATCATACAAAAAAATTGAGTTTAAATCAATAAAATAAAAACTATCACTTTGTAGTCTTGTTTCTATTATATACTTTCAACTCCGTTATTCCTGATTTGAATAACGAATGATGTAAAAAATAATAGATATATGAGAAGACTTATACCATTAATTCTTTTTGCAATAATACACTCCAACTCATTTGCTCAAAGTAAAATTGATACTTCTGAAATTAAAGACAAAACTTTTGAATTAGGGGAAATATTAGTATCTAAAGTAATTGATAAAGAAACAATTCCTTTATCTGATATGAAGAAGTTCAATTCAAATGATGTCAGCTCATCATTAAGAACATTACCATCTGTAATGTATTATAACAGCGGTTCGAGGAATGAGAGCATGGTCTTCATAAGAGGATTTGACGTAAGAAGTGTACCTGTTTTTGTAGATGGTATTCCGGTATACGTTCCATATGACGGATATGTTGACCTTGCAAGATTCACCACTTTTGATATATCAAGAATAGATGTATCAAAAGGATACTCATCAATTATGTATGGAGCTAACACACTTGGTGGAGCAATAAATCTGATTGGGGTTAAACCTTCTGAAAAATTAGAAGTAAAAGTAGAAGCAGGAGTAATTAGTGGAAACGGATACATTTCAAGAATTGGTATTGGAAGCAATCTGGGGAAAATATATATGTCTGCTAATTTTTCTATTTTAGATAAGATGTATATACCGCTATCAGAGCAATTTGACACAATAGCACTTGAAAAAAATCTTAAACTGGATAATTCATTCAGCAAAGATATAAAGGGCAGCCTTAAACTTGGATACACTCCAAATGAATCAGATGAATACAGCATCAGCTATTCAATTTCGCATGGAAATAAGGGGAATCCCATTTATCTTGGCAATGACCCGAATACAAAAGTCAGATACTGGCAATGGCCTAATTGGGATAAGCAAAACCTTTATTACATTTCAAAAACAGCAATAAACGAGGCAATAAATCTTAAAATCAGGATGTTTTACGATGAATTCAAAAACAAGATAAGTAGTTTTGATGATAATACTTATACCACCCAAACAAAAAAGTCTTCTTTCAACAGCTATTATTATGATTATACTTTAGGCGGTAATATAGAATTTGGGTATAACATCTCAGAAAAAAATACAATCAAGATGTCTGCTCACATAAAAAATGATAATCACAGGGAAAATAACGAAGGAGAACCATCAAGGCATTCAGCTGACAATACCGTTTCTATTGGGATTGAAGACATTTATAGCCCTTATAAAAAAATAACAATTATACCCGGCGTAAGTTATAATCTCAGGAATAGTATAAAAGCTGAAGATTACGATTCAAATAGTAAAACAATTAGCTTATTACCTAAAAATTCCAATGATGCTTTAAATGCACAGATTGCAACATATTATAATATTTCCGGTATAATTAATGCAAATTTCAATATTGCATATAAAAACAGGTTTGCAACAATGAAGGACAGGTATTCATACAGAGCAGGCTTTGCAATACCTAACCCTGACCTTATAAGTGAATCAGCATTGAACATTGAGTTAGGAGCTAATTTATTAATAGGAGATAATATTAAAATACGTCCTGAATTATTCTACAACAGGATTTTCAATACAATCCAGATTGTTAACAATGTAAAGGACTATTTATATCAAATGCAGAATACAGGTACTTCAGAGTATAAAGGCGCAGATCTGACATTTACGTATAAACCATTGAGAATTTTAACGATTTATGGTGTTTATTCCTATATAAAATGCTTAAATATCAGCAATCCGGAAATATTATTCACTGACATACCCGAGAATAAAGTTTTTGCATCTATAGAAATAATTCCAATAAAGAATTTTTTCATAAGCATTTCAGGAGAATATAATTCAAAAAGATATAGCACAAGCAACGGATCCAGAGTATCAGCACCATTTTTTATAGCCAATGCTGAACTAAAATATAAATTTGCCAAATGCTTCGATCTGTCATTTGGAATAAAAAATATTACAGATAATAATTACACATTACAGGAAGGATATCCTGAACCGGGAAGAAACCTTTATGCATCACTCCTCTATAATTTCAGCAAATAAATGGATAAACCCGGAGAACTGAATGATATATGGTTAAAATCATCTGTAGTAGGCTCAATTTGGGCAGCTTCAGAAATAATACTGGGAAGTTTTCTGCATAACCTTAGTGTTCCATTCAAAGGAAGTATTCTAACTGCAATCGGTCTGATTCTAATGATTTCCTTTTCCAGAGTGTGGAAAGAAAATGGATTATTCTGGAGAAGCGGTTTGATCTGTGCGTTGATGAAAACAATTTCTCCAAGCGCTGTAATATTCGGACCTATGATTGCAATATTAATGGAATCATTCTTATTGGAAATTTCAGTAAGAGTATTAGGAAGAAATATTGTCGGATTTATCTTAGGATCTGTTTTTGCAATGTCATGGGTGTTTCTTCAGAAGATTTTAAATTTCATTATCTATTATGGGTTTAATATAGTAGATATTTATTCAAACATATTAAAGTTTTCAGAGAAACAATTCAATGTTCAATTTGATACTTACTGGATGCCAATATTTGTTTTACTGGGAATATATGTGATTTTTGGAGTCTTTTCAGCAATTGTGGGAATAAGCATAGCCCGAGGCACTGGTAAAAGTTATGAAAAAATAAATCCCATCAACAATAAAGAAATTTTCAACTTCAATAATAAAAGGAAGGAAGGATTTAATTATTCCATTGTTTGGTTGACAGTTAGTACATTACTTATGATTTTTTCAATAATTATTATAAATAAAAGTAAAGTATACTTCTGGATGCCTCTTTCTGTTTTTATTATTACAATATGGGTACTTAGATATAAAAGAAGCATGAGACAACTATCGAGGCCGGGATTTTGGGTTTTCTTTATTGTAATAACTGCCTTGTCAGCATTATTAATATCATCGATAAACGGAGGAGAAGATAGCTTAAAGAAGGGGATTATAACCGGATTGGAAATGAATTTCAGAGCTGCCATTTTAATAACAGGCTTTGCAGTTCTGGGAACAGAATTATATAATCCTAAAATCAGGGAAAGGGTTTCGAAATCTTCATTCCATCAAGTAGCTTTAGCATTAGAACTTGGGTTTGAATCTTTACCAGAAATAATATCAATATTACCTGATGCAAAAACATTTATAAGGAAGCCTCATCAGGTTGTAAATCATCTTATCAACCACGCAGAGAAAAGATTCTTGGAGATTAAAGAAAAACATGCAAAAGTTATTGTAATAACCGGAGATATCTCAGAAGGTAAAACCTTATTTACAATTGAGCTAATCGAAAGATTAAAAGAAAATGGACATAATGCAGGTGGAATTTACACAAAGAGGAATATTGAAAATGGAGAAACAACAGGATACGATCTAATTTCAATAAAAACAGGAGATAGAAAAGAATTTTTAAGATCAGGAAGGAAAGAAGATACAGAAGGAATTGGAAAATATACAATAAATGAGGAAACACTTAAGTGGGCAAGAGAAATAATTTCAAAAGAAAAAAATGAAAAAGTAAAAATACTTATAATTGATGAAGTAGGTAAACTTGAAATAAACAGTGGGGGTTGGAGAAATAACATTATTGACCTTCTTTTAAGCAAAGATCAAATACTCATCATTACAGTCAGGAGGGATTATCTTAAAGAAGTTATAGATTATTTTGGCATTAAAGATTATTCGGTATACGAACCTAATGAATACAGCTTCGATTTAATAATAAAAGATATTCAAGGTGCTTAAGTTGATTTCCAATTTATTATCTTAGTAAAGTAAAACACAATCTTACTGGACATTAACTAAAAATATTGTTGAATATGAAATATATTATTCCTGCTTTGACTTTATTACTTTTCGTTTCATGTGAAAATGTAAAAGAAAATAATCCAATATCATCAGATATTTCCAATATGCTTCAACACGCAGAGTGGATTGATCTCACCTTTGATTTTGATGAAAACTCAATATACTGGCCTACCAATGTCCCATTCTCTCATGATACTGTTTCATATGGAATTACCGATAAGAATTATTTTTATTCTTCGTTTAAGTTTGCTGCTGAAGAACATGGGGGGACACATTTCGATGCACCCATTCATTTCAGTGCCAATAAAAACACTATCGAAAAGGTTCCTCTTTCTGAATTACACGGACCGGGTGTCATTGTTGATGTATCAGAAAAAGCATTGAATAATCCTGATTATCTCATTCGCATTGACGATTTTCAGGAATGGGAATCAAGAAATGGTCGTATTCCTGATGGAGCAGTTGTATTAGTACATACAGGATATAGCAGATATTACAATAGTAGGGAAAAATATCTTGGAACGAACCTTACCGGAACAGAAGCAGTTCCTCATTTACATTTCCCTGGTCTTGATCCTGAAGCTGCCAAATGGTTATCTGAAGAAAGAAATATCGTAGGATTTGGTTTAGATACTCCAAGCATAGATTATGGGCAATCGAGTGATTTCATGGTTCACAGAATACTTTTCGAGAAGGGCTTGACAGGCTATGAAAATGTTGCCAACCTTGATAAACTTCCTGAAAAAGGAGCTTATATTATAGCTTTGCCAATGAAAATAAAAGGAGGAAGCGGAGCTCCTTTGAGGATTGTTGCAATTTTAAACAAATAAATAAGGGCACTTTATTGCGCCCTTAACCTATGATGTTTTAAAACAAAGTATTAAATAATACTAATTGTCATCGGGTTTCGAAGCCATTTTATATATAGAATAATAAACAATTACAGAATATTCAAGTTTTATTTTTTCGAATTCAATTTCAGGTTCCTCATAACTTGCATCTAAAGCTTCAGCTCCTTTAACCCTCATCATCATATTTGAGGCAACGGGCATTTGTCTGTAAAAAGGTTGATTTTCCTGAATATAAATAGCATAGCTGGCCTTATGTCCAATAGCTCTTGTAAGTAGGTCCGCAGTTTTCTTAGCGTTTTGGATCGCCATCACTTTCACTTCATCTTTGAATTTATCCATTTCTGAATGATCTACTTTGAATATATCCATATTTGAAATTCCTATTGATTCAAGTTCACGAAAAACCTTACCAGCTGTTTGAGCATTATGAACAACAAGCTGATATTCCTTTGAAGTAAAGATGTCATGTTTTTTTAGCCAGTAGTTTTTAAAATTGCTTGAAATATCAGTAACAGAAAAGTCTTTTTTAAGGTCAATACCTATTGCAATAAGTTTTTCAAGCATTCTTTTTTCAAGCATCTCCAATGTTTCCTTACCTTTGTAATCACTTTCATTTATAACTATTCTGACATATATTTCATCGGGAGAAATTTCCATTTCTCCTTTACCAGAAACTTCAATATAGTTCTGATCTATAAAGTTTTTACTATATTGTCCATACATTGTAAATGGAAAAAGTAGTGCAAAAAATAAAATTACAGTTTTCATGTTTTATATAATTTAAGTGTATAATCTCTTTCTATAATTTATAAATCAATTGAAGTTATAAAAATTAACAAATACCACACCATTTTTTAATACTTATTTTTTGTTGGATAAATCCAAGGTATTTGTTTTATTTGCTCACTTTCCAAGGATGGAATTATTCAAGTAAATTATACGAAAATATTCGTTATAAATATAAATTACGAATGAAACAAAAATTATTATTAGGTGCTGAAGCCATAGCTCAAGGTGCTATAGATTTTGGGTTAAGCGGTATTTATGCTTATCCGGGTACTCCTTCAACAGAAATAACAACATATGTACAGGAATCGGAAGAAGCAAGAGATAAAGGTATTCGTTCTACCTGGTCGGTAAATGAAAAGACTGCTTACGAGGCTGCTCTTGGAATGTCATTTGCTGGTAAAAGGTCTATGGTATGCATGAAACATGTAGGATTAAATGTAGCAGCCGATCCTTTTATGAATTCAGCATCAACAGGTGTTAATGGAGGTTTAATACTTGTTGTAGCTGATGATCCTTCGATGCACTCATCTCAAAATGAACAGGATTCCCGTTTCTTTGGAAAATTTGCCATGATTCCTGTTTTTGAACCTTCAACTCAACAAGAAGCATATGATTCAGTTAAAATTGCTTTTGAATTATCGGAAAAATACAGCACTCCGATAATGATGAGGATAACAACCAGACTTTCACATTCAAGATCAGGCATCATTCAATCTAAAGGTATTGAACAAAAGAAACTTGCAATTCCTGAAGATCCAATGAAGTTTATGCTTCTTCCGGTATATGCCCGTAAAAAATATCATAGGCTGCTTGAAATTCAAAAAGATTTTGAAAAAGAATCTGAATTTACTGTCCTTAACAAACTTAAGATAAATAAAAAAGGTGCAGTTGGTGTTTTAGCTTTCGGTATTGCCTACAATTATTTGATGGAGAATATTTCAGCTGAAAAAGAAAATTACAATATCCTTAAGATCAGTCAATATCCATTACCAATGGAAAAGGTAAAGATGCTTTTTGAAAACTCATCTAAAGTACTGATTCTGGAAGAGGGATTCCCAATTTATGAAGAATTACTGCGAGGATTTTTACCTAATGATTCCTCTATACAAATAGATGGCAAACTAAATGGTGTTGTTCCCCGTGAAGGAGAGTTGAACCCTGATAATGTCGGAGAAGCTCTTGGCCGAAAAGCAAAAAAAATCAAGATTACACCTTCATCCCTCGTTAACAGGCCACCTTCATTATGTCAGGGGTGTAGTCACCGTGATACATTTGATGAATTAAACGCTGCCATGGGTGGAGCACAAAAATATCAGGTGTTTTCAGATATAGGCTGCTATACTCTGGGAGCCTTGCCCCCATACAACGCAGTAAATACCTGCGTCGATATGGGTGCATCGATAACTATGGCTAAAGGTGCTGCAGATGCAGGATACAGACCCTCGGTTGCTGTAATTGGAGATTCTACATTTACACATTCCGGCATTACAGGCCTTTTAGATGCTGTTAACGACAAATCAGCTGTAACTATAATTATTTCTGATAATTCAACAACAGCGATGACCGGAGGTCAGGATTCATCAGGAACAGGTAAATTGGTTGATATCTGCGCAGGAGTTGGTGTAGAAAAAGAACACATAAGGGTAATTGAACCTTTATCCAAAAACTTTGAAACAAACGTTGCAATTATGAAAGAAGAAATTGCTTATGAAGGTGTTTCTGTGATTATTGCTTCAAGAGAATGTATCCAAACACAATTGCGCAGGAAAAAAGAAGAAAAGAAAAATGATCCTTTGGTAAGAAACTGTAAACACTGATTAAAATGAAAAAAGATATAATATTAGCCGGAGTAGGAGGACAAGGAATTTTATCAATAGCAGCTGTAATAGACCTCGCTGCTTTATCTTTAGGATATAATGTAAAACAAGCCGAAGTTCATGGCATGAGCCAAAGGGGTGGAGCGGTACAATCACATTTAAGGATTTCTGATCAGGAAATTTATTCTGACCTTATTGGACTTGAAAATGCAGACCTTATAATTTCTGTTGAACCTTTGGAAAGCTTGAGATATCTGCCATACCTTTCAAAAGACGGATGGGTTTTAACCAGTAGGGATTGTTACAAAAATATACCCAATTATCCCGAAGAGGCTAATTTATTTGGAATGATTGAAAAGCTGCCAAATAAAGTTTCTGCTAATGCTGAAGATATGGCCAAGGAGGCCGGAACAGCCAAGGCATCTAATATGGTAATGCTAGGTGTTGCTGCACCATTCCTTGATATTTCTGTTGATGTGTTAAAGAAAAGTATTACTGAAATATTTAGCAGTAAAGGAGATAAGGTCGTAAAAATTAATCTTGATGCTTTTGATGCAGGTTATTCCTGTTCAATGAAAGCACTAAAAAAATAAAAAAAGTCCTGATTCCTAAAAATATCGGAATCAGGACATGAGACTGCTATTGAAAAGTAAAATTAAGGAATCGGGTTAAGTGATCAGTTATAAGCTGATTCTCCATGTTCATAAATGTCAAGTCCTTCTTCTTCAACTATAGGTTCAACTCTTATTCCTGCAGTTTTATCAACTATTTTAAAAAGAATAAAGGTTAAAACACCGCTGTAAACCATTACAACAACTACTGCAATTAATTGAATCCATAATTGTTTGAAGTTACCGGCAACTACACCACTATATGCAGCCTGAACTGTTGGAACGGCAAATATTCCTGTAAATAAAGCTCCTACAATACCGCCTACTCCATGAACACCAAAAGCATCAAGAGTATCATCGTAACCAATTTTATGTTTTACAAAGCTCACTGAAATATAACATATTACTGAAACTGCAACACCTATTGCCAAAGCACCTCCAACACCTACAAATCCGGCAGCCGGAGTGATTGCAACAAGACCACCAACAGCACCAGTAGCTATACCAACAGTAGTTGGTGTTCCATGAAATAGCCATTCAATAAGAGCCCAGGTAAGAGCAGCTGTAGCTGCAGCTAGATGCGTTACGAGAAATGCATTCCCCGCAAGTCCATCAGCAGCAAGACCGCTTCCTGCATTAAATCCAAACCATCCAAACCAAAGCAAACCCGCACCTAAAACAACAAATGGAATATTATGAGGAACAGTAGGAGTGCCATTCACTCCTCTCCTTTTGCCTATAAGTAATGCCATTACCAAAGCAGCAATACCTGCATTTATGTGGACCACAGTACCTCCTGCAAAATCAAGAGCTCCAAGCTTGTATAACCAACCATCTGCTGACCATACCCAATGCGCAACAGGGTTGTATACCAAAATTGCCCAAAGAAGGATAAATATGAAGAATCCCTTGAATTTTATTCTTTCTGCAAAGGCTCCAATAATAAGTGCCGGAGTAATAACAGCAAACATACATTGAAACAGGATAAAGATAATGTGAGGTATTCGTTCAGTTGCCTG
>JAGODU010000389.1 GCA_017998095.1 Prolixibacteraceae bacterium
GGTCGATTAGTGCCGTGGGGGTGTCGTCTTCACCGAGGGATTGCGATACACCGGCTGAAACCGTGAGGTTATGATCCGGCAGGTGATCCTGTCCTTCAAACGCATAAGAGTCAATAATTTCCTTTAAACGTGATGCGATCTCAACCGCCTGTTCCTTTGTTACGCCCGGCAGTATCAGAGCCAGTTCATCTCCGCCGTATCTGCATGCAATTTGTCCTTTTTTTAAATTTTTCTCGATTAAATAAGCTACCGTACGAAGAACCTGATCTCCCTGCTAATGCCCGTATATGTCATTATATAACTTAAAACCGTCCAGATCCATCATAATAAGAGATACGGGCTTTTTAGAAACATTTTCTTTTGCAAAGTATTTTTTCAGATACTCATGGAAATACCGATGGTTATATAGATCTGTCAGACCGTCTTTGTTTACAAATGTAAGAAGGGTATCTATATGTTTTCTTTCAAGCCGTACATAATATCCGAGTGTCCATGCTACCACGACAAACATGGATGACAACGCCAAGTCATTTTCAAAATAAATATTGACAGATTGATTTGTTTTGTGCATCAAATCGATAATCAATATAAAGGCGGACGAACATCCGGCTATAATTAACCCAACCTCCATATTGTATTCGATTGTATAAGCAACGACTAAAAATATAAATAAAAACTTATAGCTGCTTTGATGCAACCCGCTGACATAAATGGCAAATACACAAAGTCCGAAAAATATTGCCATTTCCAATATACTTATTGCTTTAATTTCCTTTTTCTTTTTATCTATTGCGAACCATATAATCATTACTATAGAAAGGACTGATAAAGCAACAGCAACGGCAAACAGATTTAAGTCCAGAGCCTCATCGGATGTTAGACCTTCAAAAATGGTTTGAAATACAGGAGAGGCACAGAAAAAAAGGGTTAATATTCTCAAAATAAAAAACATTGACTGTATTTGTTCTTCTTTATACTTATCAAATGCTTTATTCATTATCGCTTACCATCTTTCGGAAGATTCATAGCATGTATGGTTTATATGCAGGGTTTACTATAGAATATGGGCGGACATAACCTTATGGCAGTCCGCCCATATTCTATAGAATGCAAGGTTCAGCGGTCCTGTAATGATTTTGGCTCTTCCGGCTGATAGAAGAAAATCATACAGGCAGATGATGCAATAGTTGTTGCGACAAAGGAGCAAACCATTGCGGTGACCGCCAACATAGGCTTCAAATACTTTTTCATATTTGTTCTCCTTTCTAAAATATTGGATGCCGATTAGGCTTTATCAACAACCGCTCTTTTCTTGGCTCTATAATAAATGTTGGGGTAACGAATAGAGCTTAGCGCAAAAAAAGTAGAGCATATTCGAAAAAACCTGTAAAATGGAGTTACCTACACACCATTTTGGAGGTCCTCGAATATGCTCTGCTCTAATTTTACAGAAAAACTGCTCGGATTGGAAGGGGTAATCATAAAGAATATCGCCCAAACCGAAAAATGCACATTTATAGATATGGAACTTAAGCGCAAATCCCACAATTGTCCTTGCTGCGGTACCGCAACAAGGACAATCCACGATTACCGGCGACAGAAAATCAAGGATATTCCCGCTTTTGGCAAGCATGTCATACTGTATCTTCGAAAACGCCGATACAGATGTCCGCATTGTAGCAGGCGATTCTATGAAGAAAACAAGTTTTTGCCGAGATACCACCGCATGACAAACCGACTGTGCGCCTATGTCATAGAGCAACTAACTGATGTCCGGTCGTTTTCCAGCATCGCCAGAGAGGTAAACCTTTCGGTATCCACAGTCATACGCATATTCGACTTTGTACAATACGCGCCATGTGGGCTTCCATCTGTTCTCTCCATTGATGAGTTTAAAGGAAATACAGACAGCGAAAAGTACCAATGTATACTTACTGATCCCGTCAACAGGCGTGTACTGGACATATTGCCAAGCCGGGAAAAGTATCGGTTAATTGATTATTTCAAGAAGTTTGATCGTTCTCATACAACTTGTTTCATCAGTGATATGTGGAGTACATATTCCGATATATCTCATGTATTCTTCAAAAATGCAACCTTTGTCGTAGACAAATATCACTACATAAGGCAGGTGATCTGGGCGTTTGAGGCCGTGAGAAAAGAAATACAAAAGCAGCTTTCACCAACCAGACGTAAATATTTCAAGCGTTCCAGAATCTTGCTGAACAAGCGATATGAATATCTCTCCGATGAACAAAAACAGCAGGTAGATATGATGCTGTATGTCAGTGACAAGCTTAGCACAGCCTATTGGCTAAAGGAAGGCTTTCTGAAAATATTGGATTGTCATGACAGAAACAGCGCCCGAGAACAACTATCTCATTGGGTAATAGCCGCTTCGAATTCGGATATCAAGCGCTTTGAGGACTGCGCTAAAACCATGGTCAATTGGTCTGACGGCATACTCAATTCCTTTGAGTGTCACTATACAAATGGATTTACTGAAGGCTGCAACAACAAAATTAAAGTTCTGAAAAGAAACGCTTATGGGTACAGAAACTTTCACCGATTCAGAAACAGAATCCTTCACATTTTCAACCATAACATAAATGAGGTGGCTTAGTCGCCACCTC
>JAGODU010000125.1 GCA_017998095.1 Prolixibacteraceae bacterium
TCTTTTATTGCTTCAATGGCAACTTTGGCTTTAAACTCAGCTGTAAATTTTCGTCTTGACTTTTTCATAGGGCAGAAATTTTAAAGTTATTAAATTCCTGTCCAGTTTTTTTAGACCACTATAGTATTAATTTTATGAAATCTGATCGCCCATTGAGAATAATTTTTCTTTCAGGCACCTCTGGGGGCAGAAGCCTTAAATATTACGATCTTAATGAAGATAATTTTTTTGTCGGTTCATGGGCAGGATTGTTAGCTCGCCGGCTGAAGAAATATAAACCGGAGTTGGATATTTCAATATGGAGAATAGAGCCTGTGGTAAGAAAACCTTTAAGGAAAAGTGTCTTTGGCCTGGAGGGTGTGATATGGCCTTACCAGGGTATATTGATTAAAAATGTTCTCTCTGTTGCCATGTATCTGACTATTTTGAAATTAAGCTTCAGATACCGGCTTATTATTCATTATCATTCATTATTTGACAGGTTCATTCTCCTGCGATTTATTCTTCCTACAAACATTAAAATAATCCTTAGTCATCATGGAGGTGTCCCACCGGTTACAGGTAGTCTTAAAGACTTTTTATTCAGGCTTACTTATAGATATGTTTCCGGAATAACTTACTTATCTTCAAAGGCC
Source organism: Prolixibacteraceae bacterium (assembly GCA_017998095.1). The sequence goes on from JAGODU010000125.1 coordinate 636, forward strand.
AGGGAATACCTTAAGTCAGTAAAAGTACCGGCAAATAAGCTTCATTTTCTTCCGGTAGGTGCTGATTTTGATTTATTCAGGCCTTCAGATAAAAAAGAAGCCAGAAAAAAATTAAATCTTGATCAAGAAACGGTTTATGCAATTTATGTTGGCTCATTTTACAGGATGAAAAGCGTTGATATTATCCTGAACATTTATAAGGAGCTTAAACAGAAGTTTAAATTCAGTGTGATCTTTGTTGGGGGAGAAGATAATGAAAGCAACGATTTATATGATGAAGTAAAAAATTCTGGAAGTCCCTATTATGGGAGACAAGTATATCAAAACATGCCCGATTTTTATAATGCTGCCGATTTTTACATTCATCCGGCGTTTAATCCTCAATTCGGAGGTCTTGATGTTGCCTGGCTTGAGGCTCTAGCTTGTAATATTCCTGTTTTAAGCCCGCAGTTAAAATACTTGGACTTTGATTATTCGGAACTTGGTGTTACAGTTGATAAGCCGGAGGTAGTCATAGAAATGGCAGAATTTATGATCAAAAATCATAAGAGATTTAATAAATGCCGTGAAACTGCCAAATGCCAGCTTGATGCTAATACAGCTATAATAAAAAAACTTATCAAAATATATGAGGTTATTTAAAGATTTATGTTGATACTATAAGTCAGCGAAATTCACTATGAAAATAATATACATAATTTCTTTTCCTCCTGCTTATGGATATAGCTGCAACCTAGCTCCAGATCATTATTGGCATAATATAAAAGGTGAAATGATTGGGATATGGAGGCAGGATTGGGGCCATATATTTGCTAAAAATGTAAAACGGTTTTATCCTGAATTTGAATTTGAGGTTTGGAGACCCGACTATAGGGCAGATAAAGAATATATTCATATTTTTGAAGATGGGATTATTCATCGTTCATTTCCAGCACAAAAAGAAACATTCTGGATAGGTCTGAAACCGGAAAAGCGTTATACTTCCAAGGAATTGATTTCTAAATTTACGGAATGCATAAAAGCTCATAATACTAAGAAAGATTTGGTCTGTCACATTCCTTTGGATTTTAGCTACATAGGTTATATTCTTTTAACAAAATTTGGTAATAAAGTACCTTTTTTACATACATCTCATTTAAATCAGGAACTATTAAATGTCAATTTAAGGACGTATAATCCAATCAGTTTTTTACACAGAATATTTATTTGGGGAACCTACCGGAAATATAAAAGCAAACTAAAAGAGATTGCTGTTACAGAAGACAGGATAGCTTTCTTCAAACGATATACCAGGGCAAATGTCTATCAATTTAATTTCTTGAATCTGGATATGGAATAGGGGAATAAAAAGATAGATAAAAGGGAAGCACGAATGAAGCTGAACCTTCCAATGGATAAAAAGATAATTCTTTATTCCTCAAGACTTATTCCGGAAAAACAAGTTGACAAGTTGATACTTGCTTTCTCCGAGCTTAAAAGGTTTGATTTTATTTGTTATATTTCAGGTTCAGGAGAACCTCTTTATGAGGATTATCTCAGACAACTTTGTGTTGATTTATCTGTAGAGGACAAGATAATATTTACAGGATTTTTAGATCAGGAATTGGCAGATTTTTATTCTGCCAGTGACTTGTTCATAAGTACTTCAATCAGCGAAGGAGGACCGGTTTCAGTACTTAGGGCATTTGCAATGGATGTTCCTGTGATTTCAACAAATACAGGAATTGCTTGGCATATACTGAAAAACAATGAAGCGGGTATGATTATTGACAAATTCAATCCGAAAGAATGGCGATATGCAATTGAAGAGGTTTTGAATGGGAAACAAATAAAAGTAGTGGATTCATCTATGTTAAGAGAAAAATATAAACTTGAAAGTTCTATTAATCAACTGGTAACTTATTATAAATTAGCTATCAGTAACTTTTATAATGATTAAAATCCAATATTTCTATCGGGGATTATTTTTCATAGGTATATGGCCAAAGTAATTATTCTGATTTTAAGTTATAATGGGAAATCCCTTTTGGGTGACTGCATCACATCTTATCTTGAAAATAAATATTCAAAATTTCAGATCGTTGTTATTGACAACGGTTCGACAGATGGAACAAAAGAGTACATTGAATCATCTTTCCCACAGGTAAAAGTATTACGTACAGACATTAATCTAAAGTATTCAGGCGGCTTAAACTTTGGACTTAAATATGCATTTGATCAACAAAAGTCTGACTATGTATTAATTACTAACAATGACGTAGTAGCTGATAAATACATTATTCAATCATTGGTAGATACAGCAAAATCTGATGTAAATGCCGGATTTGTGATAGGTAAAGTATACTTTCATGATAAACCGGATACTTTTCAGACTGTGGGGAAAAAAAATGATCCTGTCCTTTGGAATGGAGGACATATTGGTAAGGGGGAAAAAGATACGGGTCAGTATGATCAGATATCTGAACGTGATTGGTGTGATGATATTTTCTGGCTTGTGAAACGAGAACTATATGAAAAAACAGGCGGCTATGATACGGAGTTTGCCTTTCAGGGTGAGGATTTTGTTACTGACCTTGGAGGGATACATGACAAAGAGGGTCAAAGCATATTTACAGCACGCACCATGATTGCCATGGGGGCAAAAGCTAATGGTGTAATTCCCATTGATACTGTACATATTGATGTTCATGACCTTGATGATCTTGAGAAAAATTTGATACTGGCAAAACAACTTGGTTTTGAGGGAATGTTGGTGCTACATCCCAAAGAGCTACCACTTGTTCATAAATATTTCTCTCCATCACAGAAGGAGGTTGATTGGGCTACTGAAATGCTTAGACTTTCTGATGAGGCTGTTGCATTAGGTAAAGGGGTAGCAGTAAAAGACAGTAAATTCATTGGACCCCCGATGGTTAAAATGGCTAAGCAGATATTAAGAAGACACATATTAATTGGGGGAAAGTAAAAATTAGATATGATAAAACCACCAATTAGCATATGTTGCCTTACTTATAATCATGAGCCTTATATTGAGCAATGCTTAGAGGGTTTTCTAATGCAAAAAGTAGATTTTCCTATTGAAATTCTAATTCATGATGATGCCTCTACAGATAAAACAGCAGAAATCATACGAAAATATGAATCAAAGTATCCTGAAATAATAAAACCGGTTTATCAATCAGAAAACCAGTATTCTAAAGGAATAAGTGTTTCAAGAGTCTATCAGTTTCCCAGAGCTCAGGGCAAGTATATCGCTTTGTGTGAAGGAGATGATTATTGGACTGATCCTTTTAAATTACAAAAACAGGTTGATTATTTAGAGAATCATCCTGAATGTGGTTTGGTACATACAAAATGTTCTGTCGTTGATTCGGATAATAATCCAATCTCAGACGAGTATCTTAAGGAAATGAGGGAAAATATTAAAGACGGTAAAGTTTTTTACAATTTATTGGCAGGTCCGAATTTTATACCAACGCTTTCAGTTATGCTTCGTGGGCGAATATTATCTGATATATTAAAAAAAACAAGTGAGAAAGTTTTGTCAAGTATTCAGGACTATTGGTTATGGTTAAGAGTTGCAGATGTTGCCGAAGTTAAATATCTTGATTTTAATTCCGGTACTTACAGGATTTTATCGACAAGTGTGAGCCGTAGTAAAGGGCATGACTATTTCATTCCAAGATACTTTATCTTCATGTTAGATGCAATTGAGCAGGCAATAAATGGAACCACTTCATTTCCCGAAACAAAGGAACAAAAAGCTATTATTGCCAGAAAGATTATAGGTTTCATAAGAAACAAATATCTTTCTTTTAATCAAAAGTTATCCATAGTAAAGGTTATATATCGATGTCCTTATATTTTTACAATCCTTGCAAATTTTCTCTTTAATAAATTAATCACTCTTGGGAAAAAGAGCAATAGTTAAAAATTCAGGACTCTTGGTGCTGCCTTCTGTTGTCAGGTTTCTTCTCGGCTTGGCAAGGGCTAAGATTGTTGCTGTTTTCCTTGGTACTTTGGGGTCAGGGGTTATGAGTCAGTTGCAGTCACTCTTAAACAGTATATCCTCTTTCACGACTTCAGGAATGCCGGATGGGATGGTAAAACAATTAGCCCAGGCAAACAGCATAGCTAAATCAAAAACATCAATAGCATCAATAATTAAAACATATTCTGTATTAGTCTTAAGCATTACCTTAATTGTATATACTGTGGGTTTCATCTTCTCAAAAGAGTTAACTCAGTTTGTTTTTGGGGATCTGAAATACCTGAAATACTTTCATATAGGTTTTGCTGCATTGCCAGTAATGATATTAAGCAGCTCGTCTTATGCAATTATCAAAGCATATAAAAGTATTAAATCATTAATGTGGGCAGACTTAATTATTGCTTTATCATCCTTCATTTTATTTGTTGGTCTTGTCGTTTTATTCAAACTGACAGGGGCAATAATATACATAGTTCTGACTTTCTTTATTTCAGCAGTGACATATAGAAAAATTGCAAATGATATATTAAGAAAAGAAGGACTATCTCTCAGTGATATTTACAAAGCTGAATTTCTCAATTCCAATTTTAAGGAATTGATGTCTTTCACCGGTGTATTCCTGATATCCGGTGTGTTTGAAATTTTCGTTAATCTTTACACTCGATCAATATTAGTAAACAGTCATGGTATTAATTCTGTCGGTATTTATGCTCCAATTATCGCATGGGCAGGGTTGTTCATGGGATTTATTTTGCCGTCAATTACCACTTATTTATATCCAAGGTTCTGTGAAGCAAAAACAAATGATGAATTAGGCCAATTGCTCAATGATATTATACGTTTACTTTGCTTTATTACAATTCCCTTTGTATTGTTTGGCATAACATTCAGAGGATATCTTATCCCACTCTTCTACAGCAAAGAATTTGAATCGGCCAGGATCTTTCTTCCATTTCATTTTGTAGCACTCTATTTCACTATTTTCAATTATTCATTTGCGCAGGTGTTCGCACCCACCGGCCGCTTAAAACAATTTATCCCGTTAATCATTTTCAATAATATTTTAACAGTAGTCCTGGTTTATTTTTTAGTACCGAAATACGGGCTTTGGGGCTGGGTCGCAAAATTCAGTATCGTTCCTGTTGTCAGTACAATTTTGTATTATATTTATTGGAAAATAACGATTAATTTTTCATTTAGTAAAACTAATTGGTATTTATTCCTGTTAATAATTTTATCATCAGCATTATTGCTTCTTTTTCGTGATAAATTGATAATGTCTGCTTTATTGGCAATAATTACATTAACCGGCTCATGGTTTTTAATGCAATCTTCTGAAAAGAAATTCCTTTTAAATATTTTTCTTTTCAGGAATAATAAGCCAATTATATAATTTATTTATGGACTTTGAATTAAAAATGAATGAAATCAGCGGGAAAAGAATTTTAATTCTTGGAGGGCTGGGCTTTGTTGGTCACAACCTTATTAAATTCCTTGTTGATAATTATGACTGTGAAATAATCTGCATAGATAACTGTATTAATAGTTCTCCGGTAGTCCTGAATGGGTATTTAGATAAAATAACTTTTTTAGAGTTAGATGCAGAAAAGTTGGAAGGATATGAAAGTCATATAATTTCAGCGGATTACATTTTTAACTTAGCCTGTATCCAGGTGGCACATTCTGCAGACGACCCCCTTGAAGATTTGAGGGTAAACGCATCTGTAAATCTCAGGCTTTTAGAGTTCATCAGAAGAAATAATATTTTTGGCATTAAGAAGTTTGTTTACACATCATCCTGTTCAGTATATGGTCATTCATCAAAACTTCCGGTTTCGGAACAAGACAATGTAAAACCGCTTAGTCACTATGCGGCTACGAAATACCTTGGAGAACGATATACCATCCTCTATAACAAACTTTATGGCATTCCGACTACTGCTATAAGGTATTCAAATGTTTACGGCGTTGGACAAAATGCTAATAATTCTTACTGCGGAGTACTTGGCATTTTCATTAAACAAGCCTTAACGGGAGATTCATTGACTATAATAGGAGATGGTGAACAAACCCGGGATTATACTTATATAACAGACGCGGTCAAAGCTACAATTTTAGCTGCAATCCATAATGAATCAACCGGGGATACATTTAATATCGCCACCTGTAAAGAAACCAGTGTGAATCAATTGGTTGACATCATTAGATTATTTGTGAATGATTTATCTGTTAAACAAATACCGGAAAGGGACATTGATAACATAAGGAGGAGATTGATTGACATAGAAAAGATAAATACAAAACTGGGATGGGCACCGCAAGTGAGTATAATTAAGGGGATAGGGCTTACTCTGGATTGGTATAAAAAGGAATTAAATATTATTTGACAATGAAAAAGTACTGCAAAAGGTGTATTTATGATGAAAACACACCTTCTATTGAATTTGATGAAGATGGAATATGCAACTATTGCAAAACAATTGATAATCTACAAACTCAATATAAAACAGGAACACCGGAAGGTGAAAAGGAACTGCATAGAATTCTGGATGAAATAAAGCTAGCCGGACAGAAAAGAAAGTACGATTGTGTTGTAGGTATCAGCGGTGGTACAGATTCTTCATATTTGCTGGCCAGGGCAGTTGAATGGGGCCTGAGGCCGTTGGCAGTACTATATGACAATACATGGAACAGCTCAATTGCGACAGAAAACATAAGAAAAATAACATCACAGTTAAAAGTGGATTTGTTTACTTATGTGGTCGACAACAAAGAAGCTGATGATATATTCAGATCCTTTATGTATGCCGGAGTACCCGAACTGGACAGTTCTTCGGATATTGCAATTACTGAGGTTCTTTATATGGCAGCGGCCAAACATAAGATAAAATATATTTTAGAAGGGCATTCTTTTAAAACAGAGGGAATCGCTCCTTTAGGTAATAATTATTTTGACGGGAAATACATTGAAAGTGTACATAAAAAATATGGACATCAAAAAATGAAAACTTTTCCTAATTTGACCTTTTACAGGTTCATGAAATGGGTACTGATTAAGAAAATAAAAAAAGTAAGGCCTTTCTGGTATATTGATTATTCGAAGACGGGCGCCCGAGAGTACCTTAAGTTAAAGTTTGGGTGGGAATACTATGGAGGCCATCATCTTGAAAACAGAATGACTGCTTTTTTACACACTGTTTGGTATCCTCAACGGTTTAATTATGACGCAAGAAGTTGGAGCCTGTCTGCGGCGGTGCGGTCAGGACATATGGATCGTATCGAAGCTGTTAAAACGTTTGAAACTCCTATAAAACCTGATCAGGAGCTAATTGAATATACTAAGAAACGGTTAGGATTGACCGATACTGAATATGGAAAAATAATGAATGGGGAAAAAAGGACACACAAAGATTTCAAAACTTATAAAAAAAGGTTTGAGAAATTAAGGCCATTATTTAAAATTTTAGCTGATGCAAATTTGGTTCCGATGAGTTTTTATTTAAAATATTGCTTCCCTTTACCAGCCAATAATAAATGATTACAATAATTGATTATGGCATAGGCAATCTTGGTTCTGTGTTTAATATGTTTAAAAAAATAGGAGCTTCTGCAAAAATTTCAGACGAACCGGAAGAAATTTTAAAAGCTGAAAAACTATTATTGCCGGGAGTAGGTTCATTTGATACCGCAATGACCCGGATAAATGAATCAGGCTTATTTGGGTTACTTAATGAACTGGTTCTCGAAAGAGGAGTTCCGATTTTGGGCATTTGTCTTGGAATGCAATTACTAATGGAAGGAAGCGAAGAGGGAGAATTACCAGGTTTTGGATGGATCAAGGGTAGAGCATATCATTTCAATGAGAGAATACCGATTCCCCTGAAAGTGCCCCACATGGGGTGGAACGATGTTACTTTGACTACCAGGAATTCTTTAACACAGGGATTTGATGAAGAAATCAGATTTTATTTCGTGCATTCTTACTTTGTCAGGGTTGAAAATCAGGCTCATTCGATGATGAAATGTAACTATGGAATTGAATTTGATGCGGCGGTTTATAAGGCTAATATATATGGCGCTCAGTTTCATCCTGAAAAGAGTCATAAGTTCGGCATGCAGTTCTTACGAAATTTTGCAGGAATCTGATTATGCTCAGGACCAGAGTTATACCTTGCCTGCAACTTATTGATCAGGCAATTGTAAAAACGGTTAAGTTCGGGAGGTATACTTACATTGGTGATCCTGTCAACACAGTTAGGATATTTAATGAACTTGAAGTTGATGAACTTTGTTTTCTGGATATACGCGCTACTATTGAAAAAAGGAAACCGAATTTAAAAATTCTGACAGAGATTGCCAATGAATGCTTTATGCCTCTTTCTTATGGTGGTGGTATCAGGGACGTTGAGACAGCTTTAAAGATCCTTTCAATTGGATTTGAAAAAATTGTTATAAACACAGCCGCTGTTGAAAATCCATACTTAATTACTAAAATAACCAGGCAATCTGGAAATCAGAGTGTAATAGTATCCATTGATGTAAAAATATCATTTAATGGAAGCTATTCTGTCTATTCCAATGATGGCTCGGTAAAAACGAAGCTCAATGCAATAGAATGGGCAAAAAAGGCAGAAGATGCTGGTGCCGGTGAATTGCTAATCACATCAATAGACAGAGATGGTACCTGGAAGGGATATGATCTTGAAATTATACATAAAATTACTGATGCAGTTTCAATCCCGGTTATTGCAAATGGAGGCGCCGGATCTATCAGTGATATGAGAAAGGTTGTAAAGGAATCAGGGGCTTCAGCTGTTGCACTGGGAAGCATGATAGTTTACCAGCAGAAGAATATGGGAGTTCTTATTAATTTCCCGGATAGATCTGAATTACAAAAGATATTAACCTGAATTTTTAATGACAAAAACTAAAATAATATATATTCTTTGTCATCCTCCCCATTCAATAATTAAGAAGTACAAGAATCCTGAGGAATACCTGGTTTCACCGGGTCTTGGAGATTTCATTAAAATCCCGGATCCACCTTTTTGGATAGGATTTTTTTCCAAAGATCATCATGCAGTTGCTGCAGAAGAGTTGATGAAAATAACTGATGAATTTGAAATAGAGTGCTGGAGGCCTTATGGGACATCAATAAACAGGATGTATACAAAAGAAGTGAATGGTATTACTCACAGGGTTTTTCCTTCTTTCTCAATAAGGATACCTCAGGTTGGATCAGGAAATTTTTCTCCTCAGTTATTCAGTTATTTAAAAGATTATAGTAAATCAAATAATGTAATTTTGAATATAAGCGTCGGTCATGCCTGGTTCCATATCTGGCTTCTTCTAAAACTAAGAAGACACAAGAGACGGATTCCGGTCGTGGCAAATCATATAAGCGGAAGTTTCAAAAAGTTTAACTTCAGCCAGCTCCCTCTAATTAAGAAGATATTTAAATGGTATTATTTAATTGAGCACAACATTGAAAAAAGGTCTTTAAAATATGTCGATTATTACCTTACCGGTTCAATGATGGAATCCGACTATCTTAAAACAATCATTCCTTTACGTTCATCCTTTTATACTGTCGGAGTTGATCATAATTACTTTACGCCTGGAGACGACAAAGCAAAAATCAGAAAAGAATTGGGACTTCCCCTTGACAAAAAAATTATGATCGTGACCGGAAATTTCCGTAAATCTGACTATGGATATCATCATCTGATTGAATGTTATAAAACAGTTAAGTCTGAATATGATGATCTGTTGTTGATAATGGTAGGTGGTTATAGGCATGAGGATTTGTACAAGCAGGGAGAGGAAGCCGGAATATTAATGGTGGAGAGGATCCCGAAAAGCACACTTTTACAATATTATCAGGCATCTGATTTTTACGGACAGCCCACATTCAGTTATACAATAATTAATTTTGGAGGATTTGGTTATTCCATGATGGAAGCTCTCGCTTGCGGATTGCCCGTTCTGAGTCAGAATATTATTCATTTTCCAGGCACACTGGAAGAGAGGAATAAGATCGGATTGGATATGCCCACAAAGGAAGCTCTGGTAAAAAACATGATTTTCTTAAAAGATAATTTTCAGGATTTTAAAGAATGCAGATCTGTTGGTCAAAAATACTTTGACATAGAAGAAACCAAATTAGGTTTATTGAATCTGTACAAAGAACTTAATGCCCGTTATTTTTTTAATTAAACTTTCTGATGGTTGCTTCCTGTAAAATAATAGTCCTGATTTTATCGTATAACGGGAAATCACTATTAGAAGATTCAATTAAAAGCTATCTTGAAAATTCATATAGACCTTTCGAGATTGTTGTTATTGATAACGGATCAACAGACGGAACGAAGGCTTATATTGAATCGGTTTTTCCGGATGTAAAAGTACTGCGTACGGACCTGAATCTTAAGTATTCCGGAGGTTTCAATTTTGGTCTGAAATATGCATTTGATAAGCAAAGAGCAGACTATGTCCTGATCACAAACAATGATGTTATCTCCGACAGTAACCTAATCTCCGCACTTGTTGAAACAGCAGAAAGCCATAAAGAAGCTGGGTTTACAATCGGTAAGGTTTATTATCATGAAAAACCGGAAATCTTTCAGACTGTAGGGAAAAAATATGATCCGGTGCTTTGGAACGGCGGTCATATAGGAAAGGGTGAAAAAGATACAGGACAGTATGATCAGATAGCGGAGCGTGATTGGTGCGATGACATTTACTGGCTTATAAAGCGTGAATTATATGAGAAAACCGGTGGGTACGATACGGAGTTTGCCTTTCAGGGTGAAGATTTCGACTGGCAGGTAAGAGCCAAACAGCTTGGTTATAAAATAATGTATACTCCACATGCAAAGCTCTGGCACAAGGAGAGTATGACCATTGGAAAAACATCTCCCTTTAAGGCCTATTATGATGCAAGAAATCCTCTGATTGTCCACATGAAATACCGCTCAGCCGATGAGTTCAGAAAATATTTTCATATCCGGTTTAAGCAGTTGATGAGTTCATCCTTCAGACAGTTGTTTAGATTAAAAGTAAGACATGTGTGGGCGAATTTTTCCGGCCTTGCAAGTGCTATAAAATGGGGAATTAGGAATCATAAGTTGACCCTTAGGCATTTTATTGGTAATCGGTAATCGGCGAAATCAGATTTGAGATTAGTGATTCGTGAGTTGTGATTTGAGATTTACTCCAATCCAA
>JAGODU010000126.1 GCA_017998095.1 Prolixibacteraceae bacterium
CATTGATTTACAAAATTAAAAACCTTTCAACTGGACCACATTCGTACCTCAAAGGATGCGAACAGGCATTCACAAAGATTTCCTGTGTATAGTGGCTGCCATTGGAAATGATATTTATTTTTTCAACTTTCCAGAAATAACAAGGGAATCGGGAGGAGGAACATTTCATTTTCCAAAAGCAGCAAATCAAAAAACCGGGTTATGGGCATATTTTGAAAGTCCTTACGGAAAAGGGTTTTCGGAAAGCAGTACGGTATGTGTTCTTTAAAATTTATTTAGGTTCAAAATTTATATAGACAGAAAGAACAGTTAAATAACAGTTATTTACATACTCCTTTTAAGAAAACAACCCAATAACTTCTTCAGTTGTTATTTTGCTGAAGTTGTGGCTTGAATGAATAAATTTATCGGCCAGGGCTGATTTTCTTTCTTTCAGGGTTTGGATTTTTTCTTCTATCGTATCGCTTGTTATAAACCGGTAAACAAAGACCTTTTTATCCTGCCCTATCCTGTGAGCCCTGCTTATTGCCTGATTTTCAGAAGCAGGGTTCCACCATGGGTCGAGAATGAAAATATAATCGGCAGCAGTAAGGTTAAGTCCTACCCCACCTGCTTTTAACGATATAAGGAATATCTTTTTTGCAGGATTATTCTGGAATTCATTTATCACTTCTTCCCTGTTGGTGGTTTGTCCGGTTAAAAGGCAATAGTCCCAACCAAGCTTATCAAACTCGCGTCTGAAAAGATTAAGGTGAGTAACAAATGAAGAAAATACAAGCACTTTGTTCTTTTCAGAAATCAACTCTTCCAGGCTTTCCATTATTTCATTGAACTTTCCGGAATCGCTTTCTTCGTTGCCCAGCAAAGCCGGGTGGTTTGCAAGTTGCCTTAGCCTTGTAAGTCCCTGAAGCACTAAAAATGAACTATTTTTAACGCCTTGTTTTTCAATATTTTCCAGAATGTTATTCCTGATAATTGACTTTTGGGTCTCATAAATTGATTTTTGGAAATCAGTCATTTCACAATACCTGATTTGTTCAGTCAGAGGAGGCAGGTCGGTCGCCACTTCCTCTTTGGTTCGACGAAGGATAAATGGAAAAATGAGGTTATTCAGTTGTTTTTGCTTTTCTTCATCATTTCTTTTTTCAATAGGCTGAATAAATTCTTTCTGGAAAAAAGAAAAGTTGCCAAGCAGGTCCCTGTTCAGAAAATTGATTTGAGCCCATAAATCGGAAAGCGAATTTTCAATAGGAGTACCTGTCAGTACAAGCTTATGATTTGACTTAAGTTCAAGGACTGATTTATAAGCCTTTGATCCGGGATTCTTAATATTCTGGCTTTCATCGAGAATGATATAATTAAAGGTAATTTCCCTAAGCTGCTCGTAATCATTCCTTATAGTACCATAAGTAGTAATGATGATATCATATTTTTCAGCTACTGAATTAACGTTGGCTATCTTTTTCCTTTGGGTACCCGTATGTTTGTACACTTTCAATTGCGGAGTAAACTTTTTCACTTCATTATGCCAGTTATGAACCAGAGAAGTAGGCACAATAATTAGCGAGGCCTTCTTTTGCTTTTTAGGTTCATCAAAAAGGGTAAGTTGCTGTCCGGCAGAGCATGTAGTCCGGCCTGTTTCAATTTCTTCTGATTTTAGTTTCAAAAGAAGAGCCAAAGTTTGCAGAGTTTTTCCAAGCCCCATGTCATCAGCAAGGCATCCGCCGAAATTCTTTTTACCCAGAGAATACAGCCATGAATATCCGACTTGCTGATAGCTTCTCAGTTCAGCTTTTAGTCCATCGGGACGAGGGAGTATTTCAAACTTTTGGTTGCTGATGTCCTTGATTTTTTTTACAACCTCAGGGTTAAGACCCTTCAGGTTTTCCTTCAGAAGTTTGAAATGATGTTTGGCAAATTTCAGGTTTTCATCTCCCCCTTCTGCAAAAGGTAAAATATCTTTAAAGCTTACAAACCATTCAGCAGGAAGGATAACAATTTCACCATTTGGCAGCAGGTATTCCCTTTTATTATTCAGGATATTCTTTTTCAGACGTATAAAAGGAATTTTAAAATCACCAAAGGAAACAACAGCATAAAGGTCGAACCAGTCGTCTTCGCTTTTAAGGTTGATTTCAAGCTTTTGAGTGCCGGTAAAATATTTATGCTCAAGAGTATTCTGCTCAACAAAAATATCTTTTTGAGAAAACTCGTTTTGAAGTCTGTTAATCCAGTTTATAACAGCATATCGGGGTTCATCCTTAAATAGATCTGAATCTTTTGAAATCTCAAGACGGTTGACATTCAGAGCAAGACCATGTGATTTAAGGTAGCTGATAATATCAGTTTCCCAGCCGGAATCCCGCTGGTGTTTATAAAAAGTGAATTTTCCGTTTTCATTTTTAAATTCAACCTCAACCTTACCTTTCTTTTCAGCAGTAAAGCGTTTGGATCCGTATTGGAAACGGAGTGTAAGCATCGGCTCAAGATCAAGACCTGTTTCAATGGTAATAATAGCTTTCTTTTCAGAGTTCAGAGTTATCACATCGAAACCTGAAGCATTGATATTATGATCACGTACAATGTTATAAACAAAGGTTTTAAGATACTTTTCGGTAGCAGAAAGAGGAACTTTCACAAATTCTTTTTCAAGAAATGGCATTAGTCTTTTTCCCGAGATATTATCGAAAGAATAAAGCTTATTATTAATAACCATCCTGCAAGGCATATCACTGATCATAACAGGTTTACGGAAAAGGATCTTGAGGGGTTGCCCTTTAAAGTTTATTTGAAGGTGATAGTTAAGGCCTTCAGAAGTAAGATCGAAATTAAAGATTGCAGAAGCATGATCTTCGGGAATTTCAATTACTTCATCTTCATAAACGTTATTGTATTTGACCGGCTTATGAAACAACCGGATATTGTTTTTCCTGATAATGTCAATAATGTCGACTACTTGCTTATCAATATACGGGCTGATATGCTTATTGAAAATTTCAGGGTCTATATTTTGAAAAAACTCTTTACTTCCTTGTTTTCTGGAGAATTTTTTAGTCAGGTTATCTTCGCTGTATTTTGCCGTAATATCGATAAGTTTCTTTTGAACATCAGTAAATTCAAAATCGAGTTTGTCGATATTTGCAGAAATAACCGGAGTAATAACAGTGTAAAAAGCACCATTGTTGGTTTTGGAAATTAAATAAGGAACAAGTATATGTCCGAACAGACGGTGTTCGGTGAGAGCAAAAATAAACTCCTTTTCTATCATGTCAGCTTTCAGGTTCATCATTGAATAAACAAAACTTCAAAAGTAAAAAACATTTGATTTTGTGTTAAGGGAAATACGTAATTCAAAATAAATTTTAAGAAAAAGTGAAATGTATAAAGGTGATAAGAAAGATGATTATATTTTTGCATATTTAGGAATAAATAAAATTCAAATTCAGACCTGATGAATGTAATAACCGAAAAGGAGTTTTTCTCTGAAAATGTTGTAAAACTGGTAGTTGAAGCTCCGCTTATAGCACGGTCACGTAAGCCTGGCAACTTTGTAATCCTGAGAGTTTCAGAAAAAGGAGAGCGAGTACCCTTGACAATTGCCGGTTCGGACAATGAAAAAGGGACAATAACACTTATTGCCCAGAAGGTTGGTGTCAGCACTGAAAAGCTGGCAGCGATGAATCCCGGTGATTCATTGGTTGACCTTGTTGGACCTCTGGGAAAAGCAACAGAAATACATAAAGTCGGGACAATATTAGCATGCGGCGGAGGCGTTGGAGTTGCTCCATTATTGCCAATAGTAGAAGGATTTAAGAAAGCAGGCAACAGAGTTATTTCAGTTTTGGCAGCACGAACAAAAGATCTCATTATTCTTGAAGATGAAATAAGGAAATGGTCTGATGAAGTTATAATAATGACAGATGATGGCTCACACGGTAGGAAAGGTCTTGTCACACAAGGAGCTGAAGAAGTAATACTAAGGGAGAAAGTTGATGAGTGCATAGCCATTGGTCCTGCCATAATGATGAAATTCACTGCATTACTCACAAAGAAATATAACATACCTACACAAGCCAGTTTGAATTCAATCATGGTTGACGGCACAGGAATGTGCGGAGCATGCAGGGTAACCGTAGGTGGAAAGACAAAGTTTACCTGTGTTGACGGGCCTGAGTTTGATGCACATCTGATCGATTTTGATGAGTTAATGATGAGGCTTGGTGGATATCGTAATGAAGAGAAAGAGGCATTCCAAAATTTCATGAACCGTTCTTAATAATCCTTATATGAACACTTTAGAAGAATACTTAAAAGAAAGAAGAGAACAAGACTGGCGTGCTGATCTTAGAAAGAAACTTAAAGGGAAAGAACGTACAGATATACCCAGGGTGCACATGCCTGAAGTTGATCCGAAAGAAAGGGTTAAATATCAAAATGTAGAGGTAAACCTTGGATTAACAGAAGAACAGGCACTTGTGGAAGCATCGCGTTGTATGGACTGTGTAAATCCAACCTGCATATCGGGCTGTCCTGTTCAAATCAATATACCGGAATTTATTAAGAACATTGAAAGGCAAGAATTCGGGGAAGCTGCAAAAACACTTAAGCTGACAAGTGCATTGCCGGCAGTTTGTGGGAGAGTATGCCCCCAGGAAAAACAATGCGAAGAACAATGTTTTTACAAAATAAAACTTAACAAAGAGCCTGTTGCAATAGGCTATCTTGAAAGATTTGCTGCCGATTGGGAAAGGGAAACCGACAATATATCAATACCGGAGTGTGCTCCGCGTAAAGGAATTAAAGTTGCCGCAATTGGTTCGGGTCCTTCATCATTGTCATTTGCAGGAGATATGATTAAGCTTGGATACGATGTGACTGTCTTCGAAGCATTGCATGAAATAGGTGGTGTGTTGAAATACGGGATTCCGGAATTCAGGCTTCCTAATTCAATTGTAGATGTTGAACTTGATAATCTCAAAAACATGGGAGTTGAGTTCAGGAAAAACTTCATAGTAGGAAGAACTGCTTCATTTGAAGAGCTTGAAGAAGAAGGATATAAAGGATTTTTCGTCGGTAGTGGTGCTGGATTACCAAGATTTATGAATATACCCGGAGAAAATTACAATGGCATAATGTCGAGCAATGAATATCTTACAAGGGTAAATCTCATGAATGCAGCTAATGATGAATGGGACACGCTTGTTTTAAGGGGCAAGAATGTAGCAGTCATTGGTGGTGGCAATACCGCAATGGACTCAGTAAGAACAGCCAAGAGACTGGGAGCTGAAAGAGCAATGATTGTTTACAGGAGGTCGAGAGTAGAAATGCCGGCAAGAGTTGAAGAAGTAAAACATGCTGAAGAAGAAGGAATTGAATTTATGAATCTTGCCAATCCGGTAGAATACTTTGCAGATGAAAAAGGCAGGGTTAACAAGATGAGGGTTCAATTCATGGAACTTGGTGAGCCTGATGCATCAGGCAGGAGAAGACCTGTTGAAATTGAAGGTTCGGAAACAGATATAGACGTTGACCTTGTAATAGTAGCAGTAGGTGTTTCACCAAATCCTCTCATTCCAGCTTGTCTGCCTGAATTAAAAGTCAGCAAATGGGGAACTATCGAGGTTGGAGAAAACATGCAGTCGTCAATTCCATATTTATTTGCCGGAGGAGACATTGTAAGAGGAGGAGCAACAGTAATTCTGGCAATGGGAGACGGGAGAAATGCAGCAAAATCAATGGATGAATATCTTTCAAAAAAGAATTAAAAATTAATAACTTTATGTCATAAAGTATAAATAATGGTCAGCACTGAAAGCATTTTGAATTATTTGTCACAAAACAAGGAAAGATTCTTCAAAGAATATAACCTTGTAAAGATTGGGATATTTGGTTCATTTGCCAGAAATGAAAATAAAGTTGATAGTGACATTGACATTCTGGTTGAATTTAAAGAAGACACCCCATTTTTATATGAGAAAAAGATAAGCATCAAGAATGATATCCAATCAAAATTTGGACTTTCAGTAGATATTTGCAGAGAAAAGTACATTAAAAATATTTTCAAAAAACAGATCATTTCAGAAGTCCGGTATGTATAATCTTTCCCATAAAGATTTTAGTTGCCTGTATAATATTATGGATTCAATCTTAAAAATACAGCAATATTCAGAGAAATTTGATAATGCCGATTTATTCTTAGATGATAGTATGTCTTTTGAAGCATCTATGATGAATTTTATAGTAATTGGGGAAATGGTTGAAAAATTATCGGAAGAATTTATTTTAAAATCCTCCGATAATATTGATTGGTTTAAAGTAAGGGGATTCAGAAATATTATTGCCCATAATTATTTTGGAATTGATGCTGAAGAAGTTTGGCAAATAATCCATACGAGTTTGATAGATTTAAAAAGGAATTAGAATTAATTTTAAACATAAAATAAAACAATGGCAAACCTAACAACACGCTTTTTCGGATTAGAGTTAAAATCTCCGGTAGTAGTCGGCAGTTCAGGACTTTCATCATCAATTGAAAAGATAAAATTGATAGAGCAGAATGGTGCAGGTGCCGTTGTACTTAAATCGGTTTTTGAGGAAGAAATATACTATGAATATCAGCAAGAATATTCAAAACAAATTAAGGCGATGGACAATCAGGAATATCTTGATTATCTTGATTATGAAATAAAAAGTGACAAGGCAAAAGAATACCTTAATTTGATTTCAGGGGCAAAAAAAGCAGGTGTTAAAATGCCAATTGTAGCCAGTATAAATTGTATTTCGGGCAGCGACTGGAAGTATTTTGCCAATAAACTTGCCAATGCAGGAGCTGATGCTCTGGAATTAAATATTTTCATGTTACCGTCTGATTTGCTTAAAGATGCAGCTCAGATTAAAAAGAACTATTTGGATATAGTCAATAATGTTACATCTCAGGTAGATAGACCTGTTACCATAAAAATTTCTCCATATTTTTCAGATATGGCAATGATGATAAAGGATTTATCTGAAACAAAGCTTTCGGGGATTACTTTATTCAACCGGTCATTCAATATCGACATCGATATTGATGAGAAGGAACTTTCAGCAGCAAAAATATTAAGTCATCCTTTTGATTATTTGCATTCATTAAGGTGGGTTGGCATTATGTCTCCGAGGATTAATTGCGATCTGGCTGCAAGCACGGGAATAATGGATTATAAGACTGCTATTAAGATGATCATGGCAGGCGCCAGGGCAGTGCAGATTGTATCTGGAATTTACAAAAACGGATTTGAATTTATAGGTAAGATGAACAATCAGATTTCAGCATGGATGGACTCAGAAGGCTACAGCTCACTTGATGAAATAACAGGCATTGTAAATTCAAGCAAGATTAAAGATCCGGCTTTATACGAAAGAGTACAATTTATGAAACACTTCGGAGGGTTCTCGGGGGAAGAATAATAAATGAATTTATAAAGTAAGCAGATTATTAGAAATTAAATAAGCTCTATTATTTTTCTTACAGAAGCCTTATTTGAGTAAACATTGTCAAGAACTTCTTTTCGTTTATCAATCATCTCCTGAGTAAACTTTACGTCAAGCAGATTATTGATTTCTGAGATGATATTATCTTCACCTTCAGCAATAATGCAAAGTTCTTTTAGTCCGGTACCCTCGACAAGCTGAGGAGTTCCTATACAAAACCTTCCGTTGAAAAGAGCATTAAGAAGTTTAAGTTTGAAACCTGTAGCCTGGAAAGTAGGTAAAAGATTAATATGAGCTTCATTAATTAATTCCTTAAGCTGAGATTCATCCGGATTACTAACAAGCTGCACATTTTCAGCGCCATATACTGTTTTCTGAAGAGTAGTAGTAGGATTCTTGCCTGCAATAAGAAAGTGGAAGTTTACTCTGGGAGCAATTTTTTCAACAATAAAGCGGGCAGCCTCTTCATTCTCCTGAACACTAAGGTTTCCATGATAAAGAATGTACTTACCTCCTCCTTCAAGAATACTAACCTCTCCGCTTTGATGACATGGAGTAGAAAGGAAGGTCTTTCCGTAGTGAGTGCTGAAATACTCTTCATCAGCCTTTGATATTGCAGTTAAATAATCAGCATTTGAAAGAATCTTTTCAAACTTCTTCAGTTTATAGGATTCAATATTAAAGTAAAGTCTTAAAGTTCCAAAAGCAGTGTTTTTAGCCAGAGAATTATAATAGTGATGTTCAATATTGTGACATCTTACAATTTTCAAACGATCTTTAAGTTTGGGATTATTTAGGAAATAGCAACTATGAAGTCCTTCGAAAAGAACAGGATAATCGTCTTTCAGCAAATCAGCAAGTAAGGAATTATCAGAGCGGGATTTTACAATAAAGGGAAGTTTTGAAAAATGATTGAGGAATGACATTGAACGTTTGTAATAATTTACCGATTCGCAGATTTCATCAAGAATCTTAGCGCTTTCCCTGCCATATTCAAAACAATGCAAATGAATTCTGACACCTTCCTTTTTAAGAGCCTTCAATCTGTAGTACACGTCAATAACTCCTCCATAATCTGCAGGATAAGGAACATTAAAAGATATGATATGAAGGTGTTTCCCGTTCATTAAATTTTAGTCGAAAAAATTTAGAAAACGAAGATATGATTTGTTTTAAATAAATGTTCATTCTTTCCATTTCAAAAAGAAAAAGTAATTTTGACGCACCAAAAAATTAACATATGTCATTAAAATGTGGTATTGTAGGGTTGCCTAATGTAGGAAAATCGACCCTTTTTAATTGTCTGTCAAGTGCAAAAGCACAATCAGCAAACTTTCCTTTCTGCACAATAGAGCCGAATGTAGGAGTAATAACAGTACCTGACGACAGGTTGATAAAGCTTGCTGAAATAGATAATCCCAAGAAAGTAATACCGACAACTGTAGAGATAGTGGATATTGCAGGTTTGGTAAAAGGGGCCAGTAAGGGAGAAGGACTTGGCAATCAATTTCTGGCCAATATCAGGGAAACAGATGCCATCCTTCATGTACTAAGGTGTTTTGATAATGATAATATAACACATGTCGACGGCTCGATAGATCCGGTAAGGGATAAAGATGTTGTAGATATAGAATTACAGCTTAAGGATCTGGAAACCATTGAGAACAGAATTCTTAAAGCCCAGAGGCAACTTAAGGATACCACTAACAAGGAAGCCAAAAGGACTTATGACGTAGCAATGAAGATAAAAGAATCATTATTGCAGGGAAAGTCGGCACGTTCAATAGAGTTTACTGAAGCAGAAAAAGAAATAGTTGATTCCTTTTTCCTTCTGACCAGCAAGCCTGTCATGTATGTGTGCAATGTAGATGAAGGGGCAGCAAAAACGGGCAATAAATATGTGGAAGCTGTCAGGGAAGCAGTCAAAGATGAAAAAGCAGAGATATTGGTAATAGCGGCAGCAACAGAAGCAGATATAGCTGACCTTGAAACTTACGAAGAAAAGCAAATGTTTCTGGAAGATTTAGGTTTGGATGAGCCGGGTGTAAATAAATTAATACATTCAGCATATAAATTATTAAACCTTCAGACATACTTTACAACGGGTCCTGATGAAAGCAGGGCATGGACTTTTACAAAAGGCATTAAAGCTCCGAAAGCAGCAGGGATAATACATTCAGATTTTGAAAGAGGTTTTATCAGGGCAGAAGTTATAAAATATTCTGAATATGTAAGATTAGGATCAGAATCAGCTTGTCGTGAAGCAGGAAAAATAGCCATTGAAGGTAAAGAGTATGTAGTTCAGGATGGGGATATTATGCATTTCAGGTTTAATGTGTAATTATTTATATTAAATATTTCATATTCATAAAAATTGATGTAATTTGTTGTTAAAATTATTATCAATAAACCAGAATATGAAAACAACTAAGAAAACCTTAAATTGCTTAACTATAAGCACTTTCCTTTTGTTTACTTTAATATTTAGTTCTTGTGACCTTATTAATTTAGGAGGTAATACATCAGGAAAACTAAAGACCTGTACTATTTTTGAGATTTATTTCGATGTTGACATTCTCAACAGTGAAGGTCAGCAAGTTGGATGGGGAACAAGCAATACTATTCCTATAGTTTGGGACGGAAATTCATTCAATGGATTATCTGATCAGGGAATGATGAGTTATGAAGTATCAGGTACAGTATCTGACAATGGCAAGACTATTTTAACACTTTCAATAAAGGAATATTCGGTAGGAACTTCAATAGACCAATCATATGAGCGGAAAGCAAATTTCGAGTTTCAAAATATTCCATATTCTAGTTCATATACACAAACTGGGGATTATGCTTTTGGATATACAGATGAATCAAAGATAAAAGACTATGTAAAAAGCTACAGTGTTTCAGATGGTTATCTTAATATTACCCATAAAGCCGGATATGGAGAGTCTGCTACAATTGACTATCTGGATTCCGATATTGAAATTAACTTTTACAACGAAGAATACGAATTCTTTGATGATTTATAGCAGATAAGATTCAGAATTAAATTTCGTAATAACCTTAAAAATAATGAAAGGGTACACTAACGAATTAGTGTACCCTTTCATTTATTATATGCTATTTATAATTTAATAGTAAGGCTTTGTTTTATTTCAGCTGATGAATTACCAATAAGAATTTCAAATTCACCCGGTTCAAGCACCCAGTCATGTTTTGCAGGATCATAATATGAAAATGCATCTTTATTCAGACTAAAGGAAAGAGTTGCTTTTTCTCCTTGTTTAAGAAATACTTTACCAAACTCCTTCAATTCCTTAACTGGTCGCGGTAATGAAGATTCTTTATCAGATACATAAACCTGAACTACTTCAGCACCATCCATATTACCTGTATTAGTAACATCAACAGAAAACTTAATATCTCCTGATTTAAGGTTATAATTTTCAAGCTTTGCATTATTAATATTAAAAGTAGTATATGAAAGTCCAAATCCAAACGGGAATCTTGGCTTAACACTACTCTTGTCATAATGACGATAACCGACAAAAATACCCTCAGTGAAATCAACATTGAGATCTTTATCGTCGTCCCAATATGAATTGAAAGTTGGGTTATCTTCCCATTTATTTTCAAAGGATACCGGAAGTTTGCCTGATGGATTTGTTATTCCAAAGATTATTTCAGCAACTGCCAAAGCACCTTCCTGACCGGGATACCATGAGTGGAGCAATCCTTTAACGCCGTTTATCCATGATTCCATTTCTACATTTCCGCCTGAATTAAGAACTACAATTGTATTTGGATTTGCTTCATTTATCTTTTGAATCAATTCACCTTGTTTGAAGGGCATTTCAAAAGTACGGTCAGAACCTTCACTTTCAGTTTCATTACTAAATCCAACACAAACAATAGCGATATCTGAATTTTTAGCAGCCTTAACTGCTTCAGTTAAATATTCTTCAGGCCCCAATTCTTTACCTTCCCGTTTCTGTGAAGCAAGGCGAATAACTGCATCCCCACCAGCCTGGTAATATTCAACTTCAATCTTATATTCCTGACCTTTTTTAAACTGACCTTCATATTTTCTGATTGTTTCCCCCTGATTCTGCCATTGTTCAATCACCATTTTACCATCTACATAAAGCTTGTAGCCATCGTCGCCTGCAAGACCAAGCCAATAGGAACTACTAACTTCAGGAGAGAAATAACAGGTAAACCTGGCAGAAAAATCTTCAGCGGGGACAGCATCATCAGCCATATTCCCCTTTTCAAGGTTCAGCTTATCAAATGTTTTTGAGGCAATAACTTCTCCTTCCAGTTTTATACCTTTATAAAAATCGGCTTAAACACCTGCCTTTTTTACTCCATCTT
>JAGODU010000127.1 GCA_017998095.1 Prolixibacteraceae bacterium
TGCATCTTCAGCGATCAGAATCATCAAGCCTGCAACAAACTCATTCAGTAAAACCATTGGGAGCCGCCCGTCCGCTTACATGGATACGCACCCTGTAGCTTCGTCAGGGATAATATAATGCGTCAGGCGGTGAAAGACGCATCTCCCATACTTCAATTTCACAATAAACTTAACCAAAGGAGGTTTGAATGAACTTCACGCCGGAAATCAGTTTGGAGTCCTATTACATTTTGCAAAGAATAGCCTGGGGGATGCGTATGCCGGCTTCAGTGGTGATGGATATAATTTTGAGAATCGCGCCGCTGATTATTGATCGGGAAAAGATCTGTGAGGACTGCATGAGCAAAAACATCTGCCGGAATTGCCCCTTCAGTTTGGAAAACCACAAATGTTCCAACGATTTGATTCAGAAAGTCATGAAGAAAGGAGAAACAGACTCATGAGCATGAACACACTGGGAAATGTCTTTGACAAGGTGCATGAAATGTCGAAGACCTATCACGATAAATTTATTGAAGTTAAGGAGATAAGCTTTGAGAGCCTGGAAACAATCTGCATCAGCGATGAACCTCACAGATTGAAACCGATCGCGCAAATGTCCATCTCCAACAGATTGGGAATACCGTTTAATTATCTGAGAAAGTGTCCGGCAGATATTCAGAGATTGAATCTTAACCACTGGTTGCTGCATGAAAAAAATGAGAAATTGTTTCTCAGATTCAATGGCAATGATGTCCGGGCTATATTTACTCCAAGATACATTCCCACGGATAATATTGAGGTGCTGGACAAATTGAAATCTCTGGATTATCCACCTGAGACCAGGGTGCAAAGTTATATCAGCGATGAGTTTATGATGGTTAATATTCCGGATGGAAAACAGAGCTTTACGGTCAGCGGAGAAAGGATGACGCCGGGTATATCTCTGAGCAATTCGGAAGTGGGACTGGCATCATTGTCCATAGCGGCTTTTGTTTTAAGATTGGTCTGCACCAATGGCATGATTTCCAAGACTCAGGTAAGCGCTTCTTATCGCCATGTATCCGGTAAGATCTTAAATGAACTCCCGGGAGTCTTTAACGAGATTTCCGGCGAACTGGGTAAAAAGAGAGACCAGTTCAGATTGTCCATTGAGAGCAGGGTTGAGCATCCGGAAATGACAATCGAGAGTTTTAACAGTCAGTTTCAGCTAACCAAGACGGAGAAACACGCGGTGGAATGGGCGCTGGTATTGGAATATGGCCAGACGATGTTTCATGTCATAAATATCTATACCAAAGCGGCCCAACATCCGGAGTTGTCGGCGGATAGCAGGTATAAGCTCCAGAAGGTGGGTGGAACGATATTGGAGATGGTGAAGTAGGTTGTGAACTGATGAAAGAAAGATAGTCAGCATGGGTCTCCGAGAGGGATCTGTGCTGGCTTTTTTTGTTGGAAAACAAATTGACATCTAATTTTTCGTTATTTTTAAGATATTGGATATATTTATAAAAATACCTATTAATAGAATTCCTTCCTACCAACCCCCCACCTTTTGTAGGCAATAGTTTCTTGACATACAAATACTCGTTTCTTATACTTCTCCCCGCAAGAAGAAAGATACTATTAAAGACAGACAAACGCAAAAGAGGTCAGTCCAATGAGACAAGACAATGTAACTTGTAACTTTCCCATATATCACAAACCTAATTGCCACACCCTCAGAAATGCAAACAGCAGGAATTTAAAGAACTTTCAATCATGGGAAGCAGCGGTAGCAGAAGGCATGAAACCTTGTGGGGTGTGTAACCCCACCTTCTTTGCGATGAAGGAAGAGGTTTTAATTGGTAATGTCTACACATATCACCGACCCGATTGTCATATACTGAACAATGTAGATCGTCATCGTTTAACGAAATTTCAATCATGGGAAGCAGCGGTAGCAGAAGGCATGAAACCCTGTGGGGTGTGTAAACCAACCTTCTTTGGGAGACGGGGCGGGGAAGTACTTGCTGGCATCTATGCATACCACCTACCATATTGTCCTTTGCTTAAACATATGCATCCCATGTATTTGGAAAGGTATTCATCATGGAAGGAGGCTGAAGATCAGCGCAAATGGCCGTGTAAATTATGCTGTCCTTCTCTAACCCCTATAAAAAAATCTTTACCAGCGATCGCGGTTGCGAATGTTGATGGTACTTCACCAATTGTAGATACGGAAAAAGAGCCTAAAATAGCAAATGTAGTTTCGACTAAGGAATTTATTCCTGAAAAAGACGTGTCGGTGGAAATTGTCCAACCGTCAGAGCCGTTCCAAGGCCACTTGACTATTTCTGAAGATGCCCGTGGTTGGAGTTATCGTCGTATATTTGCCAAACACTTAAAAGGGGCACGAAGAATTACTGTCAAGGATCCTTACATCCGAATTAAATATCAGATGCAAAACCTTGTAGAATTTCTTCAAATGGTCAAGGAAGGTTTGCGTGAAGGGGATAATGTTGAAGTTCATCTGGTAACGCAATCTGATCCCAACACATGTGAACAGCAATCAGACTTTCTCAACAAAATTAAGGAATCATATACTAATTCTAACGTGCGTCTTTCTTGGGAGCTGCAAAACTTTCATGCTCGCAGTGTGGAAACCAACACAGGGTGGAGGATATCCATGGATCGTGGTCTCGACATGTTCCAAAAGTATGAAGGTGGTCAGTTCTCACTCGAAGCCCGTAGCCAAGAAGCCCGAAAGATGAGGGGTGCTGAGATCACTTACATGAAGAGATAAACAGAAATCCTGATTTTTTAACTGCTCATTACCGA
This sequence comes from Prolixibacteraceae bacterium, assembly GCA_017998095.1. Next base: position 2,800 of record JAGODU010000127.1, read on the forward strand.
AACTAAAAGGTGCTATAAAGAAATATAAGCTTTAAAAATAAAACATTGTTTCCATAATGCATATTTTCTTGAAAATACTGATTATTGCAAAATCAATATACGTGACATGCTTTTTCATTGAAAATTGTTTTTTATCATTGATTTTAAAGTCTTGATGCTTTAGTCTTTTTTTCATTTTCGGGTCGGCTTAAGAAACATACAATATGGATATTAAAGGAATGATGTGACCACAGACCTGACATTTATCACCAACGAAAAAGGAAAACATCTCAAAGAGCGTTTTGAAGTATTGATTAAAGACTCGAAGTTGTTTGATTGCCTGGTCGGCTATTTCTACACCAGCGGCTTTCATGCAATATATAAAGCACTCGAAAATACGGAAAAAATCAGAATTCTCATTGGTATCAGCACTAATAAACAGACTCACGATTTATTAAATGCTGCGCGTGAAGAGCAGCAACAGTCTCTCCAATTTTCCCATGCCGAAACGAAAAAAGAAATTGAAGGTATGATTGAAAAAGAAATGGAAGAATCTACGGATAGTCGTCCAGTTGAGTCAGGTGTTGTTAAATTTATTGAATGGATTCGCAGTAAAAAACTGGAAATCAGGGCATATCCTTCGCAAAATATTCACGCCAAACTCTATATTATGAGCTTTAACGATGGTGACAGAGATGTTGGCCGCGTTATTACCGGCTCCAGCAACTTAACACAAGCCGGATTGGTTGATAATCTGGAATTTAACGTAGAGCTGAAAAACAGCGCCGATCATGAATTCGCCAAAATGAAATTTGAAGAACTCTGGAAGGATTCCGTTGATGTCAGCGAAAAATACATACAGACAATTGAAGATAAGACTTGGCTCAAACAAAACGTAACTCCTTACCAGTTATATTTAAAGCTTCTGTATGAATACTTTAAAGACGAGCTAAGCCAATCGGATGAAATGTTTGCCAAGTATTTGCCTGAACAATTCATGAAGCTGGAATATCAGGAACAGGCGGTATTAAACGCCAAGAAAATACTGGAAGAATACGGCGGAGTTTTTGTTTCAGACGTAGTGGGCCTCGGTAAGACCTATATTGCCACATTGTTGGCCGGGCAGATAGATGGTCGGACTCTGGTTATTGCACCGCCGATGCTTCTGGAAAGAGATAACCCCGGTTCATGGAGAAACGCTTTTTCTGATTTTCGTATTCATGCCGATTTTGAATCCATCGGCAAGCTGGATGATGTTCTGAGTAGAGGCACGGAAAAATACCAGAACATCATAATTGATGAAGCTCACCGTTTCCGTACAGAATCAAACATTACTTATGAAAAACTGGCGGAAATATGCCGGGGAAAAAGGATTATTCTTGTCACGGCAACACCCTATAATAATTCGCCTAAAGACATTTTAAGCCAGATTAAGCTTTTTCAAAAGACAAAGAAAAGCACCATTCCTAATTTGCCCGATCTGGAATCTTTTTTCAGTAAGCTCGACAAGAAACTAAAAAATTTAGACCGCCAGCGCGATCATGCCGAATATATCCGCACAGTAAAAGAAAATGCCCTGGAGATTCGGGAAAAAGTTCTCAAGTATTTAATGGTGCGTCGCACCCGGACAGAAATTGCCAACTATTTTGGCGCTGACTTAAAGAAACAAAACCTGAAATTCCCTGATGTGGAAAATCCGGAACCTCTCTTCTATGAATTAAACGAAGCAGAAGATGAAGTCTTCAGTATAACCATTGAGCTGATTTCCAAGAAATTCAAATACGCCCGCTACATGCCGATGTTGTATTACACCGGCAAAGTTGACCAATTGGAAGAACAAGCCCAAAAAAATATGGGCAAATTTATGAAGATTTTGCTGGTCAAAAGGCTGGAGAGCAGTTTCTTTGCTTTTAAAAACTCAGTAGACAGATTCATTTATTCTTATGAAATGTTTATTCGGGAATTTGACAAAGGTAATGTTTATGTCAGTAAAAAGCACACAAACAAAATATTTGAGCTTCTGGAAAATGACGATGATGCTGCTATTCAAAAACTCATTGATCAAGAAAAGGCGGCAAGATATAGCAGTGCGGAATTCCGCGCCGATGAGGAAAAGAATTTTCCTGCCGATCTGAAAAGCGATCTGGAAATATTGCAGCAGATAAAAATATTGTGGCAGAAGGTAAACAGAGACCCGAAACTTATCAAATTTTTACAGGAGCTTGGACGAGATAAGACTCTTAAAGATAATAAACTCATAATTTTTACCGAATCCAAAGAGACAGCCGAATATCTGGCAATAAATATCAACGAGAAATTTCCCGATTCTGCCCTTTGCTATACAGGTGGGTCAGGCGAGGGTATCCGCGATATTGTCATTAAAAACTTCGACGATAAAGCACGCCATCCCGAAAATGATTACCGCATATTGGTTTCTACAGAAGTGCTTTCCGAAGGTGTCAATCTGCACCGCTCCAATGTCGTTATTAATTATGACATTCCCTGGAACCCAACGCGGATGATGCAACGCGTAGGACGTATTAACCGCCTCGATACTAAATTTGACAAGATTTATACTTTCAATTTCTTTCCGTCTCAGCAGGGCAATGATGAAATAAAACTTCGAGAATCAGCAGAAGCCAAGATTAATGCCTTTTTAACTTTGCTGGGCGGCGATGCGGCGCTTTTAACAGAAGGTGAGCCGGTAGGTTCGCATGAATTATTTAACCGGTTAGTGTCGAAGAAAACTCTTACCGGCGAGGATGAAAACGAACAAAGTGAACTAAAATATCTGCAAGTGATTAAAGAGCTACGCGACAAAGAGCCGGACTTGTTTGAACAGATAAAACACCTTCCTAAAAAAGCTCGCACAGCAAAAACAAAACAGGAACATGAAAAGTCGCTAATTACTTACTTCCGGCGTGGCAAGCTCCAGAAATTTTTTGCCGCCACAGAAAAAGGCGAAGCTCAGGAATTGGATTTTCTGACCGCCGCAAGTATTATCGAAAGCGACATGGAGGAAAAGAAACAAAAATTGCCGGAAGTGTTCTATGATTTGCTGGATAAAAACAAAGAATCCTTTATTTACGCCACAACTGAAGAAATTCTGGAGCAGCATAGAAAGCGAGGCAGTGACAGTGCAATACAAGTTTACAGAATTTTAAAAGCAACACTGAAAAACACTAAGCAATTTACCGATGATCAGGAATTATATATCAAAAAAGTATATAGCCAGCTTGAAGAAGGAGGCCTGCCCAAGCAGACGACAAAAGAAACGCTGGCCGCTCTCAATAAATTAAAAACTGAACTGGTCAATCCCTTTAAAGTACTGGCCATCCTCCAAATGCACATACCGGAGAGGCTGCTGGAAGCTCATTATGCAGAGCAAAATCCGCAGGTGTCCGGAAAACGGGAAGTTATTTTATCGATGTATCTAACTACAGGTGAAGAATAGTGGATAAACTACAGGCGCAAAGAATCGTTCAAGAAATATTGGGTGCCCCCTTTGACAAATCAGCTTTCATAAAACTGACTAAGGAATTGTTTAATGAGATAGATGAAACCAAAGCCTTTCATGCCCGCGGTTATGTACCGGAAGCATACAAAAAATATGTCAAAACTTATGAACGCCTTGCCACCTATACCGACCCGGATGATTTAAAAATCGATATTCTCATTGTTTACCTGCAAAATGAAACAACGCTGGAAAGAGCGCGTACCAGTCAGCGCAATTTTATTGCGCATTATCTCAAAGATCGTGGTCAGAAAGATGCCGGGCTGGTTGCTTTTGTCTCTCCCGATCTTACCGACTGGCGCTTTTCGCTGGTGAAAATGGATTATAAAATTGACGAAAAAGGCAAGGTCAAGGATGACTTTACACCTGCCCGCCGCTGGTCTTTTCTTGTCGGGGCAAATGAAAATAGCCATACCGCCCGAAGCCGCCTTGCTCCGCTTATATTAGATGACACCCATAATCCTACACTAGCCGAACTGGAAGAAGCATTTAATATTGAAACTGTTACGAAAGAGTTTTTCACTGAATACCGTGACTTGTTTATCCGCGTCAAAGAAGCGTTGGATCATATTGTTAATGCCGATCTCAAAATAAAAAACAACTTCACGCAAAACGGCGTCAATACAGTTGATTTTGCTAAAAAACTGCTAGGGCAAATCATCTTTCTCTACTTTCTGCAAAAGAAAGGTTGGTTTGGCGTAGGGCGCGATGCAGATTGGGGCACCGGTTCCAAGCAATTCTTGCGGGAACTCTTTGAAGAAAAACACGGAAGTTACAAGAATTTTTTCAACGATATTCTGGAGCCGCTGTTTTATGATGCGTTGCGTATTGATCGCAGCCACGACGATCACTATTACAGCCGCTTCAACTGTAAAATCCCTTTCTTAAACGGTGGCCTTTTCGACCCCATGAATAACTATGATTGGGTGCATACAGATATACTTATACCCAATGAATTATTTTCCAATAAACACAAAACAGCAAAAGGCGATACGGGCAGTGGCATTCTGGATATTTTCGACCGGTACAATTTCACTGTCAAAGAAGATGAACCGCTGGAAAAAGAAGTCGCCATTGATCCGGAGCTTTTGGGTAAAGCCTATGAAAAATTTAACGCCATCCGCCCCGATAATTTTGCCGAATATCAAAAAGCGCTGAAAAGCAGCAAGAAAGGTGAAGAAAGTAAATTTAACAAACAGTTTGGCGTCTACTATACCCCGCGGGAAATCGTTCATTACATGTGCCAGCAAAGCCTTATCAATTATTTGCATAACGAGTTCAACGGCGGAATGACAACCTATGAAAAGCCCGGCATCAAACAAACTGATCTGCTGGGTAATGTGGGCAAAAGCGGTCAGCTTGATTTGACGATTGAACACAAAGAAAAACCGGCTATCCCCAAAGACGACATTGAAAAATTAATTCATTATGGTGAGCGGATAACGGAAATTGAAGCAATAGCAGTTGCCAAAGAAGAAAATATCAGCGCTGGAAAACAAAAAAGCACGAAAGCAAAATCGTTTTTATCCGAAAGTATCCGTAGCAATGCTCAAAAAATTGATGAAAAGTTGTCCTCAATAAAAGTTTGCGATCCGGCTATCGGCAGCGGCGCTTTTCCCGTGGGCATGATGAATGAAATTGTCCGGGCGCGTAATGTGTTGAGCAACTTCATTAAGGGAAATGACCGGTCTTCTTATCGCTTCAAGCGTGAATGTATAGAGAACTCGCTTTACGGCGTGGATATTGACTCCGGTGCTGTGGAAATTGCCAAACTGCGTCTCTGGCTTTCGCTAGTTGTGGATGAAGACGACATCAAGCAAATTAAGCCTCTGCCAAACTTGGATTATAAAGTTGTCTGTGGCAATTCATTAATAGGTTTTCCTGCGGGATGGGATTCGCCTGCTGCAAAAGAAATTGAATCTCTTAAACACGATTATTTCAGTGCAACCAATCCGACAAGAAAAAAAGAACTGAAAAAAATAATTGATAGTAAAATTGATGACAGGTACAAAAACTCATTAAAAACTTTTGGTTACGATATTAAATTTGATTTTCGTACTGCATTCTCGGAAGTATTTCATGAGAAGGGCGGGTTTGATGTGATAATAGCTAATCCACCATATGTGCTAGGACGTGAAACGTTTTCAAAAGAGCTGAAACAATATATTAAAAAAAATTATCATGCATTTGGAGGTAAATACGATCTATATATTTACTTTACTGAAAAAGCGATTTCACTATTAAAGACCAGTGGCACAGTGACATACATTATTCCAAATACTATTCTTGCCAATGAAAATGCAGCTCGACTTCGCAAGTTAATCCTTGATAAGACGCAATTAAATATTATTCGTGTATTTGATAAAATGATTTTTTTTGAGGCACAGGTAGAAAGTGTAATTATCGAAATCTGTAATAAGCAACCAACCGAAGAAATGGTAACGGTGCAAACCGGACGGATTATTCAAGAAGTACATCAAAATGTTTTCGGCAAGAATAAGGATTTTCGTTTCAACATTTATTCAAGTTCAACGACTGAAAGTTTGATTGACAAAATAATTAAGCAATCTGAGCCTCTTGGCAATTTATCTGATATTTGTATTGGTATTCAACTAGGGGGTAGTTCAGGACACGATACAAAAGATGATTTTATATCTAATATTCAAAAAAATCGAACATTCAAAAAAGTCCTAGACGGGAAAGATATAAATTTTTACTCAACTGAATGGTATTGCAAATATGTACGATATGGTAACTGGCTACATCGAAAACGTGATGAAAAATATTTCTTGAATCTAAAAATTATGATACGTCAAATTGGAGCTGTGCCTGTTGCCACCTATGATGAGGAAGGATATTATACCCTCAACACGATTTATAACTTAATAAATTCAAGCGATTATTCCTTAAAATATTTTTTGGCTATTATAAATAGTAATCTAGGAAAATGGTTCTGGCGTTCACAAAATAGCGACTTTAAAACTTTGTTCCCAAAAATAAAAAAGGCTCAAATAGAAAGCATCCCTATTCGACGCATTGTATCCACAAATCCTTCAGATAAATGTATCCATGATAAGATAGTTTCACTTGTGGACTGTATACTTTTAGCTAAGAATGCCGACCCTGAAGGTGATACAAGCAAGTTGGAAAGGAAGATTGACCAGACGATTTACAGCCTCTACGGTCTTACTCCGGATGAAATTGCTATCGTGGAAGGTAAGGCAGCGGAGTAACAAGCATGGTTATAACAGACATTAATCAGCTTTATTACATTACGCCTATTGCCAATGTGCCGTCGATTTTGCAAAGAGGTATCTTGTCGCATAATCAGGCGGAAAGAATAGGCCATAAATCAATTGCTGAAGAGGGCGTGCAGGAGCGCCGGCTGAATAAAAAAATACCGGGAACAAAAAATACTTTGCATGATTATGCCAATCTCTATTTTGACGCGCATAATCCCATGCTTAGCGCCAGAAGGAACCTGAATGATTCAATTTGCGTTTTGATAATCAATGCAAATGTGTTAAAATTAAATGGAATTATAGTTACAGACCAGAACGCCAGCCGGGCTTGCCGTTTTATGACCTTGGAGGACGGCTTGGCTTTTTTAAACGGAGATGAAATATTTGCTCAATTCTGGATTAATAGAGACGATCCTTTCGAGGGATACAGATTGAAAGGTGTTAAATGCGCAGAAGTACTGGTTCCTGGCCGTGTTGACGCCCACTTTATTACCGGTGCCTATGTCGCCAATAATCGCGCATTAACATCGTTCAGGCAAGTTTCTTCTCTACCGGTTGAAATAGCGTATATATTCTTTTAAAGGAATGGTTATGGAAGTATTAGTTGGCGATATTTTAAATTCAAAAGCGCAAACCATCATCAATACTGTAAATTGTGTTGGCATCATGGGCAAAGGCATTGCTGCTGAATTTAAAAAACGTTACCCGGAAATGTTTGAGGACTATGCCTTGCGCTGCAAGCGCGGTGAAGTGAAACCGGGTGTGCCGTATTTGTATAAGACATTATTTCCGCCGCAAATTATTAATTTCCCCACGAAAAATCACTGGCGTGCTGTATCTCATATTGAAGATATTGAGAACGGTTTGAAGCTGCTGGTTGAACGTTACAAGGGATGGGGGATTGAGTCCCTGGCAATGCCGCCGTTAGGTTGCGGCAACGGCCAGTTGCTTTGGGAAACAGTCGGACCAATGATTTACAGATATATGAAAGAATTGGATGTCCCTGTGTTGCTTTACGCGCCGTACGGTACACCGCCAGTGCAATTAACGGAGAAATTTCTTGCATCCGGTGGTACTGATTACAAAGAAACAAAATTGGTTGATGCAAAATCATCAAAAATAAATCCGGCGCTGGTTGCTCTTGTTGAGATTCTTTACCGAATTAATACACAAAAATACCATATGCCTGTCGGCAGGACGATTTTCCAGAAAATCGCATATGTCGCTACGGCATTGGGCATTCCCACTGAATTAAAATACTCCAGAGGATCATACGGACCCTATTGCAGTAGTTTGGACATTGTTAAAAAAAGGCTTTATGATGCAGGGCTGATTAAGGAAGAAAGTCTTGGTCGAATGTTGCAGATATTACCCGGCCCGGTTTATGAAAAGTATAGATTAAGATACATGGATAATCTTAAACAATGGGATTATTTTATTGATAAAACGGCAGATTTATTCCTGCGACTGGATACACAAAAAGCTGAAATAGTTGCCACTGTTTTATTTACTGAAAAGACAATCAATAAAGGTGATCTGTCTGAAAAAGATGTGCTTGATGAAGTGATGAAATGGAAACAGAAACGGCGCCCGCCCCTTAATCAGGAGGAAGTTGCGGAAACAGTTCGGAATTTAGGAATGCTGAAATGGTTTAAGCTGAAACACTCAAGTGATATTCCTTTATATGACGAGTGGGCGTGATTTAGAAGGAAAAAATTAGGACAGGCGCAATTAATACGAAGCTGCCGGGGCGCATTCTGATGATCGATAAGCGTCTTTCTGAACCTGCCCCACTGATTTGCATGGCTCGGATTTGAGGATGTTCCGCCGGGTTAAGGGAAAATGCAAACAATAATTGAAGCAACAAGAAGGGCAAAAAAATGAAAAACGTAGAAATGAAACTGGAAGGCGATATTCTGACGATCAAAGTGGACATTACCAAAGAATTCGGGCCGTCATCATCGGGAAAGACCATTATCATTGCGTCAACAGAGGGCAATATTTCTATTCCGGACAATGATGAAGTCAAGATAGGCTTAAATATTTATAAGAAGAAGCCGGTGGCGGTATAAAAAAGATTCAACTGGTGAATGAGTAGTTACGATAAAAGGCAGATAAAGAAAGCGGCTAATTACATTATGTTCCCAGAGTTTCTAAATTTTGCTCATTGGAATTGGAGAAATGATGACACATGAAGAACGATAACAAGACTGTTTACGAGACGTTGCACCTGATTTATAAGAAGCATCAACGTAAGTATAGGGAAAACGGCGACTCCAAACAGATGTGCTGCATGTGGTCA
>JAGODU010000390.1 GCA_017998095.1 Prolixibacteraceae bacterium
ATGTTTATTCCGAGCAAAGGATACCAGGTGTTTCGCTCAAAGGTTACCACTTTAACCTGCCATAATATTTATACAAAAATAATAATAAATCCCTGATGAAGGATCACTTTTTTACCTCTTGCAGCAATTTATTTTTTTTTCCTCAAAGAATCTCCTTTTAGTTCAATTCTATGAGCATTATGGACCAACCTGTCCAGAATGGCATCGGCAATAGTGGAGTCAGCAATTACATCATGCCATTTTGTTAAAGGAAGCTGTGATGTGATAATGGTAGATTTTTTACCATGTCTGTCTTCAATAATTTCTAATAAATCGAGACGATTCTGAGTGTCGAGTTGAGCCAGCCCAAAGTCATCGAGAATTAATAAATCCTGACGTTCCAGTTTTTCGATTTCCCTGAGATAAGTGCCGTCGGAGCGTTTCATTTTCAGCAGACTTAGGAGTTTACTAACATTACAATAGATTGTTTTGTAACCTTTGATACAGGCTTCATTGCCGAGAGCCGAGGCAATATGGCTCTTACCAACACCGGTAGCACCGGTGATAATAATATTTTCCTTTTTCTCAAGATAATCACATCCGGCAAGCCTTAGAAGTGAGCTTTTATCAAGATTCCTATCTTGAGTAAAAGCGATTTCTTCTATGCAAGCCTGGTAGCGGAACTTTGCTGATTTAATCAGACGATGCAGTTTTTGATTTTGTTTGTCGTCCCATTCCGCTTCAACAATATGACAAAGCAGTTCATCTTCGGTCATAGAAGCGGATTGCCTGCTTGTATGAAGCATTTCATAAGCTCTTGCCATACCATACAACTTCATTTGGTTTAGTTTCGTTATAGTTTGATTTTGTGACATTTCTGCCCTCCTTTGTTTTGAAGAAAAATTAATAAATTGACTAAATTAACTAAATTAACTAAGATATTCCATAATATTCAGATCCCCTGATGTTTTCATGCAATGGTAATTGATACTGAGAAAGTTCATCCAATGATAAGCTGTCAAAATTGCCGGTCAGAATGTTTTTAATTGTTCGGTAGCTGTAACTGCCATATTGGTCTGCTCTGCGACAAGCACGGTTCAAACGCTCATAACCGACTTTTTTCCCGTAGCTTAGTATTCCGATGCATGATTTATAAGCTTGTTCTGGATGGGTTTTACTTTCGAGTACCATGCTTATTACTTTTTCGGTTTCCTGACCGACAGATTTAGCCCAGCCGATAAACTTGTCAGGACTCCATTGACTCACGAAGCGATGCTGGCTCGGCATGTGTTCGGCTATGGTTGTATATCCGTATTTACCATGTATTCTTTTATGATATGCGATTCGTTCATTGTTTAAATAGACTGCTACCCAAGACCGTGTATATTCAATTTTTACTTTTTTGCTTATGTACCTGAAGGGAACACTGTAATAATGTTTGTCGCATCCAAGCCAGATAAATGAGTTTTTGTAAACTGTGGCTGTCTGATAGCTTTTTATTTCATAGCGCATTAATGGCAACGCCTTTAATGCGCACTCTTCTATTTCTGTGAATAATTGACTGCGGCTGTACTCTTTATTCTGAAAATTGTGATTGTTGTGTTTTGTCAGTTCTTCCAGTATTGCTTCATTAAGGTCGCTTATTGAGAAAAATACCTTATTGCGTAATGGAGCATATATCCTTGTATATATGTTCTTTACTGCATTTTCGACCAATGCTTTATCTCGCGGTTTCCGGCTTCTTGCCGGCAGGATTGTTGTCTCGTAGTGTAAACCAAAATCAGCAAATGTTCTGTTAAGCTCGGCTTCATATTTGTCTGCTATTGTTACTGCTGATTTTAAATTATCGGGCACTATCGCCGATGGTACTCCCCCAAAGTAATGAAGGGCATTTTCTACTGCTGAGATAAAATCTTCCTTTTTCTGGCTTTGTACTGCTTCCACATACGTTAGCTGGCTTGCTCCTAATATCGCTACAAATACCTCAACCTCACGTACTTCGCCTGTTATGCGGTCCACATGTTTTAGTTTGTTTCCTGCAAAGTCAACAAACATCTTATCGCCTGCTTTATGCTCAAAGTGCATTGTTACTTCGCTTGCTTTCAGCCACTGCTTATAGTAAAAGCAAAACTGGGTGTAGTTATATCCATCAGGATGCCTGACTTTGTATTCAGACCACAATAACTGTTTGGTTACTCCTACTGCTTTCAGTTCATGCTCGATTCCCGTGAACTGACTTTGTAGTATTTCAAGTCTGTTTGCATTCGGTTTCTCCTGTGCTGACATTAATGCACTCAGCTCCGATTCACTCATCAGCTTTACTGCTTCATAGCTCAATCCTGTTGATTTAAAAAGCAGTATGTACTTTGTTACTGCTTTCCTTGATAAGCCCAACAGTTCAGTTATCTCACGGTAACTTCTGCCTTCGGTATGCAATCTTATGATTTGCTTAATCTGTATCATCTCAAAACCCCTATTTGCCATTTACTGTCCAAAATGTTGTTGAAAATTGTTCAACTTCATTTGTCAGCGAATTTATGTCCAATTATTAAATTTTATTATGGCAGGGTTTCGTAGTGGTTCCCTTTCACCGAAACGGGTGGTATCCTTTCGCCGAAATGGGTGGTATCCTTTCGCCGAAAT
>JAGODU010000128.1 GCA_017998095.1 Prolixibacteraceae bacterium
GTTAGCAATGAATCATCCTTTAATTGTTTATAGAATTGTGGATGGGAGCTCATAAAATTAACTGTTACATCATATGGGATTCCGCCTATCTTTTTTGAACAGATTTCAAAGATATTGTTTTTCTCATTTTCAGATAGCCATTCTGAAAAGTAATGTATCCTGCTGGCATAGCCGTTTATTATCCCGTTACGGTATCTTAATTTTTTAAGTTGATTTTTGAAATTTTCAAAGGAGAGGTTACCTGAAGAAATAGTTTTTGTAATTGCAATGGAATTTTCAACCAAAGTGAGGCAATCTAATTCACTTGCATTTATGATCAACGATTCTGAAGTATTAGTTTCAAGAGTGCCAGATTTATACGGTGTATCAATAAATGAAAGGGCAACACATGTGAGGATTTTATTTAGTTCAGAATTAGAGCAGCTACTATCTAATGATATTATTTTTTGAGAAATAACAGAGGAATCTATTTGATGATTAAAAGATTTATAACAATACTGACCCGAAGAATAAAATGATATATTCAGGAATAGGAGCACTAATATTACAATTGATAAATACTTCATTAATTTTAAAGAGAATGTTTAAAGAACTTCCATTAAATATGAGCAAAAATAAAATAATAATTTGTTGTCATTTATTTTTTTTGTAAATTATATAAGTGTAGTGGAGTGGTTTTCTTGTCAGATTCTTTAATTTCTAAATTATTAAAACAGATAACTTAATAACATGAATTCTTTTGGGAAATTTATATTAGGGTTATTGTTTTTTTTGTCAATTAATTCTTTTTCTCAAGATGAAAGAATTGATTTATATGATCTTGATATAAAAGAGCTTTCAAAGTTTAAAGTTATTTCAGCAACAAAGACATCAGAAGATATAAATAAGGTTCCGGCTACTGTAAGAGTAGTTACCCAATCTGAAATATCAGAAAGAGGTTATTTTACTTTAGATGAATTATTAACAGATCTTCCCGGCTTTCAATTCAGAGATATATTAAGCCTCAACAGTTATGTCTTTCAAAGAGGAATTCCCAATCAAAATAATCTAACTTTGGTTTTGATAGATGGTATTCAGGTTAATGAGCTTAATTCAGGAGGGTTTTATGGTGGCGGGCAATTTAATATGTCAGATATTGATCGTGTTGAGGTCGTATATGGACCTTCATCAGTTGCATACGGGACAAATGCAATGTCAGGAGTTATAAACATCATTACAAAAGAAAATGCTAATTCAATTGGAACTTTAAAAAGCCAACTTGGTAATTTCAATACTGTTTCAGGGGATTGTTCTTTTAACTTATCTGATAAAAGTAAAAAGTTAAAGGTTAGAGTTACGGGAATGTTTAAAATGACTGAAAAGAGTGATTTGCGCGGAGCAGAAGGTGATTATAACTGGTCAGATCTTATAGACAATTATGAAAATGATTACAATTTTGGGATAAAGATATCATATAATGACTTTGAATTTGGAACAAATTATTTGCAAAAACAAACTTCGACAGCAACAATGTATAAGTCAATTGGAAGTCATTATCAGGATTTTGGCAGTTTTTGGAATATACTATTTGTGAATAATTATTTAAAATACACAAAGAAGTTTAGTGATAATCTGACATTAAATTCAACGCTTTATAACAGAAATTCTACTGTGCTGAAGAACTCAATTTACTATATAACAGATACCTCTCAGGTTGGTTATTACAGACCGAACAATTTAACAGGTTTTGAAACTGTGATAAATTATAATGGAGTTAAAAACCTCTCTTTAACCGGTGGAATGACCTTTGAGTTTGAGAGTCTGGCCGATAAACCATCAATGACTTTTAGCGAGTCGATGTTGGAAAGACCCGAATTGCCAATAAAACCAGAAATGCATGAGAATTATCTGGCAAGCTTCTTTTTTGAACCTAGATATGTTTTATTTGAAAAGTTATATTTATCAGCAGGGATAAGATATGATCTAAGCAGCATTTATAACCAGGTAATCACTCCAAGGGCAGGGATTAGTTACAACATGAATGGTAATTATCTTCGGGTTGCTTACGCAGATGCATTTAGGGCTCCAAAGCCCTGGGATTACACTAATGGATTAGGTAATGATAATCTTACGCCTGAAAAAATGAATTCATTGGAATTGTCTTTTACATCTCAAACAATAAGCAATTTAAGTTTTGAGATTACCGGATATGCTAATAATCTCCATAATAGCATTTATAAGGAAATATTGAGCGAAGGTTACAGGTGGATTAACCGAGGAGAGATATTTACATTAGGATTGGAAACATCTTTAAAGTATACTACCGGGAAATTAAATGCTTCTATAAATTATACATATACAGATAGCAAGGATGAAAACAGAAAGAATATTCCCGAGATAAGCAAACATAGTGGAAATGTTTATTTTAGTTACTACTTCAGCGATAAACTGAATCTGAACTTAAGGGGGAATTTCTTAGGAGAAAGAGAAAATAACTATATAATCCCTTCTACAAATTCCAAAACTATAGGTCCATATTTTTTACTGAACGGAGCTGTAAACTGGAGTCCGATAAAGGATTTATCATTACAGCTGATTGTAAAGAACATTCTTGATACGGAGTATTATCACACGTCTAATCGTGCTCCTGAACGTTACCGACAGCCTCAGCGCATGATAATTATATCGGTTGGCTATAAAATATCATAAGAAAATGAAGTATTTGATAATAAATATTACTGTTAGCTTTTTAATGCTTTTTTTTCACTTCAGACAAAGGCTCAGGTAGAAAGAACTAAGTTGATAGGGGCTTATGTTTATAATTTTGCCAGATATACTTATTGGCCGGAAAACTTTATGAAAATTGACAGTTTCAACATTTTAGTCATAAGTGACGATAAATTACTGATTAAAGAATTTGTTGACTTTTCAAAAGTTAAAAAGATTGAAGGTAAACCAATCAACATAACCGTAAATAGCAAATCACCTGTCAGAATAGGGGAGAGAATTAAGATTGTTTTTCTTGATAAAGATAAAAGTGGGTATTTCAATAATATATATCAACTGACAGAGAAAAGACCTATCCTGATTGTGACAGATAATTATTCTGACAAATATAAAGTGATGATCAACTTATATGATGACATGGAGAATAAGTTACTATTTGAGCTTAACAAGTCGAATATTATTAATCACAATCTTAAATTGAATCCCGAAGTATTGTTGTTGGGAGGAACAGAAATTGATGTTGCTGAATTGTACAGAAACCTTCAAAAGGAAATGGATTCTGTTCAAGATATGTTAATTCCACTTACTGATTCTTTGAATAATATGAATAGTTTGATTTCTCAAACATTATCAAAGATAGATAGCCAGAATTATAAACTAAGTTCTCAAAATGAATTGTTGGAAGAACAATCAGGAATAATAATTAAAGGCAAAGATGAAGTTGAGGATTTGAAATATGAGATAGGGAAGTGGGAATACGATATAAACCAGAAACAAGAAACACTAATAAAACAAGCTAAGTTGTTGGAAGAAAATAAGATCAAACAGTCTGAACAACAAAGCTACATTGAACAGCAATATTATGAAATAAAAAAGAGTAAATCTATTCTTGACAGTTTGGCAACTGAAATAGATAGTCGCAATATAGTGTTGAATCAACAAAAAGAAATAATAAGAAATCAAAAACAACTGATCATTTTAGCAATTACTTCTGGAGTCCTTCTTCTATTGGTAGTTTTATCCGGGATTGGGTCATACAGAAGTAAAATTAAAAAGAATCAAATACTTTCAAAGCAAAAAGAAGAAATCGAAAGGATTAACCTTGAACTTGAGAAATCGAACAGTGATTTGAATGAAATCATTAAAAAATTAGGAGAAACACAATCGCAGTTAGTATCAGCTGAGAAAATGGCTTCTTTGGGTGTTCTGACAGCTGGTATTGCTCATGAGATTAATAATCCTGTTAACTTCATTTATACCGGGATAAATAGTCTTAGAAAAGATTACAATGAGTTTATAAATATTAATAAAAGGATAAATGAAGTAATTGTTGAATTTGGCAACAAAGAACTGATAGATAATATTCACAAAGTAAAAGCAAAATATGATTTAGAAGAATTAATGGAAATAATTTCTCAAACACTGGAAGACATAAAAATCGGCTCTGAGCGTACTGCCGATATTATTAAAGGATTAAGAAATTTTTCCAGATTAGATAAAGATAAAATGCAGCTTTTTGATATTCACGAAGGTATTGAATCAGCTTTGCTATTACTTAGAAATAAATTTAAAAACCACATAACTATTGAAAAAAATTATGAGCAGTTGCCTAAGATAGAATGTTATCCTGGTAAATTGAATCAGGCATTTCTGAATATTCTAAGCAATTCTATCGATGCTATTGAAAAAGAAGGAGTAATATATATAACGACAAGAATGGCAGGTGATTTTGTGCAAATTGTTTTTAAGGATACTGGAAAGGGTATACCTTCTGATATAATTGAAAAGATTTTTGATCCATTCTTTACAACCAAAAGTGTTGGAGGGGGAATAGGTCTTGGGCTATCAATAACTTATGGAATAATTCAGGAACATAAAGGGAAAATAAACGTAGAAAGTGATATAAAATCAGGAACAGTATTTACAATTTCATTACCTTGTAAAATATCTAAAGCTTAAATTAATGGGAGATTTAAAGAAGACAATATTATATGTTGATGATGAGGAAATTAACTTGAGATTATTTAAGAATACTTTTAGGAGAGATTATAGAGTACTTACAGCAAGTTCAGCAAAAGAAGGTCTTAAATTATTGGAGCAAAATACTATTGATTTAGTAATTACTGATCAAAGGATGCCTGAAATGACCGGTGTTGAATTTTTATCGTGTGTACAGCAGGAATTTTCGCATATACCTCCCGGACGTATGATAATATCCGGATATAGTGATCCGGAAGACATTGAATTGGCATTCCAGGAATATCAATTATATAAGTTTATCTCAAAACCATGGAATAAAGAAGATTTAAGTCAAATAATACAAAAAGCTATTGACAATGAGTGAATTTGAAAAACCTACAATTCTTTATGTTGATGATGAGGAATCAAACCTGAGAATTTTTAAAAATACCTTCAGAAAGAAATACAATGTTATTACCGCCTCATCAGCTCTTGAAGGACTAAAAATATTAGAAGATCAGGATATTGACTTAATAATGTCTGATCAAAGAATGCCCGGCATGTCTGGGATAGAGTTTCTGAAGTTGGCTTTTCAAAAGTATCCTGACCTTAATCGAATTTTAGTAACTGCATATTCCGATTATGATATATTAAAAGATGCTGTTAATGAAATCAAAATATTCCAATACATTGAAAAACCATGGAATGAGGATGATATCCAGATTACAATTGACAATGCATTAGAAATTCACAGACTTCAAAGTGAAAATCAAAAACTTACAAGGAATCTAATTGAAAGCAATGAAGAGCTTTTGAAAAAGAATGAAGAGTTGAATCAAGAAATTGGACTTCATAAAAAAACGCAATTGGAGCTTATAAAAGAAAAAGAATATGCTGAAAGTTGTAATAGACTTAAGTCAGCTTTTCTGGCTAATATGAGTCATGAAATAAGGACGCCAATGAATTCAATTATGGGATTTCTTAGCATAATTGAAGATGAAGAATTGCCAACAGAATTGAAAAAAGAGTATATGCAGATTATCCAATCAAGTTGTACTCAATTATTACATATTATAGATGATATTATAGAAATTTCAAAAATTGATACCGGCAACGTTGAATTAAGAATGGAAACATTTTCTTTAAACTCAATAATGGAAAGATTATATGATCGGATGATACTATCTTTAAAGGGCAGTAGTATTGAGTTTAATCTGGTAAGCATTCTTTCAGAAGATAAACAAATGATTTATTCGGATCCGGTTAGACTTGAGCAAATTTTATCTCATCTTTTAATTAATGCCATAAAATTCACAGAAAAGGGAAAGATTCAATTCGGTGTAAATATTGATAGCAATTACATATTGTTCTTTGTAAAAGATACTGGAATAGGGATAGCTGAAGAAAACTTTGAAATGATATTCAACAGATTTAGTCAGGTTGAAAATGCTATTCAAAGAAAGCATGGAGGAAATGGATTAGGATTGGCAATAGCTAAAGCATACGTTATCAAGTTGGGGGGGGAAATATGGGTTGAATCACAGCTTGATAAAGGATCTGTTTTTTATTTTAAAATACCTTACATGAAAAAATAATTTTACTTTTTATGTCTTCGCTCCAGCTCTCTGGCAAGATCTTCAATTCTATAACCTTTGTGGGTAAGTAATACTATCAAATGATATAAAAGGTCTGCTCCTTCATATATGAAATTACTATCATCGTTGGCCATTGCTCCAATTATTGTTTCAACGGCTTCCTCACCTACTTTTTGAGATATCTTTCTCGTACCAGAATTAAAAAGTGAAGTTGTATATGATCCTTCAGGCATTTCTCTTTTTCTTGTTTCAATAAAATCCTGCAGTTTTGTTAAGAATAAAATATCTTGCTGATTATCATTAAGGTTATTCATTTTTATAAATTTTAAAGTCTTACATTAATACCGTTATTTTGTATATATCTTTTAAGATCAGGTATGTAGATTTCTTTATAGTGGAAAACACTGGCTGCAAGAGCTGCATCTGCTTTACCAATATTAAATACGTCAACGAAGTGCTCCATATTCCCAGCTCCCCCCGATGCTATTATCGGTATTTTTAATGTTTCTGAAAGAATTGCAAGTTCTTTATTGGCAAATCCATTTTTAGTACCATCATGATCCATAGATGTGAAAAGAATTTCACCTGCTCCCCTTTCTTCAGATTCTTTAGCCCAGCTGAACAATTCCTTTTCTGTTGGAATCCTCCCTCCGTTGACTGTTACAACCCATTTGTCATTTATATTTTTTGCATCTATGGCAACAACTACAAATTGAGTCCCGAAATTTTTAGAGATTTCATTTATTAAGTCAGGATTTCTAACAGCAGCAGAATTAATTGAAACTTTATCAGCTCCTGCACTTAATAAAGCTTCAACATCTTTAATTTCGCTTATTCCACCTCCAACAGTAAATGGGATATTTATATGTCTGGCAATTTTTTTCACCAGTTCAACAAAGGTTTTTCTACCTTCATGGGAAGCAGTGATATCAAGGAAAACTAATTCATCTGCCCCTTGTTCTGCATAAAGTGAACCTAACTCAACCGGATCTCCAACATCCTTTATTCCTACAAAGTTAATCCCCTTGACAGTTTGTCCGTTTCTTATATCAAGACATGGTATTATTCTTTTAGCCAGCATAAAATCAACTTTTATTTGTTAAAAACCTTAATGTCAGATAAAGTAATACGATTTTCATAAATAGCTTTACCAACTATTACAGCAGGTATTTTCATTTCATCAAGTTTATATATGTCATCCATTGAAGAAATTCCTCCACTTGCTATTAATTCAATTTCTGGAAATTGCCCGATCAACTCTTTATAAAGTTCAAATGAAGGTCCTGTAAGCATGCCATCACGGGAAATATCTGTGGAAATAACTTTTTTAATACCTTCTTTTATATATCCTTCTATAAATTCAATAATTGATATTTCATACGTTTCAAGCCATCCGCTGATTGCAATTTTTTTATCTTTTGTGTCTGCTCCAAGTATTATTTTATCAGAACCATACTTTTGTATCCATTTGGTGAATTCATCCCTGTTCTTCACTGCTATACTTCCTCCTGTTACCATTGAAGCTCCGGATTCAAATGCAATCTTCAGATCTGAAGAACTTTTTAATCCTCCTCCGAAATCAATAATCAATTCTGTCTTAGAAGCAATACTCTCAAGGACTTTATAATTTATAATATGCCCTGCCTTTGCTCCGTCCAGATCAACAAGATGTAGGTTTTTAATGCCAATATCCTCATAAAGTTTAGCTACTTCTAAAGGATTTTCATTGTAGATGGTTTTTTTATCATAGTCTCCCTGAGAAAGCCTGACGCATTTGGAATTAATAATATCAATAGCCGGAATAATGTTAATCATAACTGATAAATTTAAGTATCTAATAATGAAATGAAATTCTTAAGTATATTTTCTCCTACCTTTTGGCTTTTCTCCGGATGAAATTGAGTTGCATAAAAATTATCTTTTTTCAGGGCAGCACTAAAAGGTTTTATGTATTCGCATGTTGCAGCTGTGTCTTCACCTGTTTCAACATAGTACGAGTGAACAAAGTAAACAAATTGATTTTCCATTTCAGGAGTAAATAATTCACTTTTTAAAGAATGTATACTATTCCATCCCATATGAGGAACTTTTGTCAAAAATTCTTCTCCTTCTTTTGGAATAAATTTCCTTACATTTTCAGGAAAAATTCCCAAACAATCGACGTTCCCTTCATCACTATATTTACACATAAGCTGCTGACCGAGACAAATACCTAATACAGGTTGTTTAAGGTTTAATATCAGCTTATCAAGTTTGTGATATTTTAAGTATGCCATTGTTGAGCTTGCTTCCCCTACGCCCGGAAATATTACTTTGTCAGCCGACTTAATTTTATTGTGATCTCCGGTTATTTCTGCTGATACACCAATTCGCTGTAATGCATTATATACAGATTCAATGTTCCCTGCATTATATTTTATGATTACAATTTTCATTCTTTAAAGCTCTTTTAATTTTTTTATCATTAAATTCGTTTTTATAATTTAGATAAAAAATGGCGCGTTCTTCTAACGGTTAGGAAACCGGTTTCTCAATCCGGAGATGGCAGTTCGATTCTGCTACGCGCTACTAACTAAATACTACCGTCCTATTATTATAAACAAGAATCTTTCTTTCAATATGCTTGTTTACTGCTTTTGAAAGCACAATCTTTTCCAAATCTCTTCCTTTTGCAATTAAATCATTGACAGTATCTTTATGACTTACATGAGCAACTTCTTGCTTGATAATAGGTCCCGCATCAAGTTCAGGCGTTACATAGTGACTTGTTGCTCCAATTATTTTTACTCCTCTTTCGTATGCTGCATGATATGGACGGGCACCAATGAAAGCCGGCAAGAATGAATGGTGTATGTTGATTATTTTATTTGGATAATGCAATATGAAATCATCCGATATTATTTGCATATAACGGGCTAAAACTATGAAATCAATATTGTATTTCTTTAAAAGGGCAAGCTCCTCTTTTTCCATTTCTACCTTGTTGTTTTTATCTACGGGGAAATGATAAAAATCAATTCCAAAACCAGCTGCTACATCTTTCATGTCAGGATGATTACTTATTATCAATGGAATTTCAACATTCCATTCACCTGCAGAATATCGGGCAAGAATATCAAACAAGCAGTGAGACATTTTTGAAACGAAAATCGCCATTCTTGGGACTTCTTCTGAAAAGTGAAGCTCAAATTTCATTTCAAATTTGTTTGCAATGAGTGTATTGAAATAATCAGCAATCTTATCCTTAGGTATGATAAAATTTTCCAATTCCCATTCTACTCTCATGTAAAACAATTTTTCTTCCCTGTCGACATGTTGATCTAAGTATAAAATATTGCCGTTGTTTTTATTTATAAACTCTGTAACTATAGCCAACAGACCCTGTTTGTCAGGACAATGTAATAGCAGTATAGCAGTTTTTTTTGTGTCAGTATTTATTCTGGTTATCTTCATCTTATTTTTTATAATGAACCTTTTGTTGAAGGTAATTGGAAATTGAAAACATCTCTCTTCTTTGCCATTTTTAATGATTTGGCAAAAGCCTTGAAGATTCCTTCAATTTTATGATGTTCATTGTCTCCTTCTGCTTTTATGTAAAGATTACATTTAGCTGAGTCGCTTAATGATTTAAAGAAGTGTTTGAACATTTCAGTAGGCATGTCTCCAATTTTTTCTCTTTTGAAATCAGTATTCCATACCAACCATGGCCTTCCGCCGAAGTCGATGGCTACTTCAATAATACTGTCATCCATAGGCAAACAAAATCCATATCTTTCGATTCCGATTTTATTTCCCAATGCCTTTAGAATTGCTTCTCCAAGAGCAATTGCTGTATCTTCAATTGTATGGTGCTCATCTACATTCAAATCACCATTGGTTGTAATAGTCAGATCCATACCAGAATGTCTGGCTATTTGTTCGAGCATGTGATCGAAGAACCCTAGCCCGGTTGAAATATCAGCTTTACCCTTTCCATCTAAATCTAAAAAAACTCTTATATCTGTTTCTTTAGTTTTCCTGATTATATTAGCTGTTCTGTCTTCTTTAGATACTTCTGCATAAATATCATCCCATGAAGTTGTCTTTAGTACACAAGACTCTGATAAATTTTTTTCCTTCAGGATATCATCAGATTGATCACTCAGCCAAATTGCCTTGCACCCCAGATTTTTAGCTAATTCAATATCTGTAATCCTGTCTCCGATGACATAACTCTTTGTCAAATCATACTGCCCGTTAATGTATTTATTCATCATTCCTGTCCGTGGCTTACGATTTGGTGAATTTTCATTCGGCATTGAACGGTCGATAAGTATATCATCAAAGCACACACTTTCATTTTCAAAGGCTTTTAGCATTTTATTCTGGGCAGGCCAAAAGGTATCTTCAGGGAAAGAAGATGTTCCTAATCCATCCTGATTACTGACAATTACCAACTCATAATCAAGGTTTTTAGAAATATTGTACATGTTTCTGAATACCCCCGGATAAAATTCTAATTTATCCAAACTGTCAAGTTGATAATCAACAGGAGGCTCAATTACTAATGTTCCATCCCGGTCAATAAACAATACCTTTTTTAAATTATTCTGTGCTTCCATTTTCAATTTTTAAAAGAGTATTAATTAGTGAAGTATTTTCTTCAGGCTTACCAACAGTGATCCTCAGGCTATTGTCACAAAGTGTTACTTTTGATCTGTCCCTGACGATTACGCCTTTTTTCATTAATTTTTGAAATATCTCTCTTGCATTATCCATCTTTACTAAGAGGAAATTAGCATCGCTGGGATAAACCTTTTCAACAAATGGCAACTTTTCTAATTCTTCTTTAAGTTTTATCCTTTCAGTGATAATGATATTTACCCATTCATCTTTCAGAGAAACGTTTTCAAGTGAACTTAGAACTCTTTGCTGAGTAAGTTCATTTATATTATATGGGTATTTTATTTTGTTTAAAATCTTAATTATATCATTCCCTGCGAAAGCCATCCCTAATCTTATTCCTGCAAGTCCCCATGCTTTAGAGAAAGTTTGAAGGATAACAAGATTTGGAAAAATACTTAAATCATTCATAAGGGTAGTGCCCGGTGAAAAATCGATATAAGCTTCATCTACAATAACGATTCCGTCAAATCCTTTAATCACTTTGATTATTTCATTTTTATCTAGATTGTTTGAAGTCGGATTATTGGGTGAGCAAAGAAAAATCAACTTTGTATTTTCACTTACAGCACTTAGAATTTTATCAGCTTCAATTTGGAACTGATCATTAAGCAGTACTTTATTTATGCATATATCGTTTATTTCAGCCGAAACGGTGTACATCCCGTATGATGGTTCAATAGCAACGATATTATCTATTCCCGGCCTGCAAAATGCCATTATAAGCAAATCTATTGGTTCGTCGCTCCCATTACCCAGAAAGATATTTTCAACCGGTACTTTCTTGATTTCTGAAATTTTAACTTTTACTTTATTCTGATATGGGTCAGGATATCTG
>JAGODU010000129.1 GCA_017998095.1 Prolixibacteraceae bacterium
GTACTTTATGAAAGCACGTGCCTACGGAGTGCCTACAATTTTTGATCACGTGTGCAATTATTTGATTACATTTAACATTTGCGGCGGTGCAAAAATTCGATTCCCATGCACTTCCGCCATTTTATTAGCAAATTTTGATTTTTATCGAATAAAATTCTTTAACTTGGCTTTAACCTTTTTTAACCTTTCGACTTAAAGCGCCCTACACTGCATTTGAAGTCCACACAAACGATCTTATTGATCTCAATGATTTTTTATTGACAAATCAGAAAATAAGGAAGAAAGTTTCTCAAGTTTTCAACACCATATTTATTTAAACAACGTCATAACGCTATTTAGGAGGCATCATGAAACAAAAACGGTTTGTCTGTTTTGTCGCGTCTTTTCTTTTGAGTGTGATCCTTATCGGATGCGCCCCGTCGGCAAGTACGATTGTTAGTCTTAGCAGGGAACGATATAGTCCAAACATAAATAATGAAAATTATACAAACTACAAGGACAAAGTCATTCTCCTAGCTTCCATTATCGATAAATCAGGCACACCGAATTTGGCGTATTACAGTCCGGACAGGGCAGTTGGATATCAGTTGTTTTACACTTCATCGGCAACAGTCAATCAACCCGTAGTTTCTTTCTTCTGGTATGCTCTGCAGAAAGGTTTTGAACGGGCAGGGATCGTTATTACACCCGGTGATCCAATATACGACGCTGAGATGACCATCATATTACGTTCAGTATCCGACAGAGAGATCGTTTTCGATGTTCTTTGCACAAAGATGGGCAAACGTCTATACAAGCACACTTATTCTGTAAAATCGCATGGTGCACCGACCAATGACGTGGCTGTTTTGGAAAAACGTGCATATGAAATGATTGACGGGATGGTGCTATCCATATTGGAGGATCCTGATTTCAAAAAAGTAGCTTCTTAAAGCGGTTTTTCACAAAAGCAAATTGCAGTGGCTGTCCATGTTTCTCAAAGTACCATGTAACACTGACAGGTGATGTATGGTGGCATTGATTAAGAACCCCGTGTCTTGAAAAGAGAGCGGGGTTTTTTGAATTTTATAAGGAGGTTTATATTATGAATAAGAGTTCCCTTTCTTTAGTAGTAATTGCGATCTTCTTATTAGGATTATTCGTCGGTACTGCAAATTTATTTGCTGATAGTAGAGGATATGACGATCAAGAAAAAATTCGAAGGGCTCAAGAGCGTATAGACCAAATTGATAAGCATGAACAGGAACAAGCAAAGCAACGGTATGATTCGGCACATAGAAGATCAGAAAATAACTCAAGTGGTAATGGTATTTTACTTGCTATTTTATTGATATTTGGTGGTGGGTTGTATTTTATTGTGATGATGGGTAACAGGAAAAATGAAAACGAGAAAAGAGATAGAGAAAATAAACTAATGCTAGAAATAGCACAAGAAGAAGAAAAAGAACAAAAAAGAGAAAGAATGCTTTCTGAAGCCACCTCATTAGGGTTTAATATAGATGGCTCCTATAAGATATGTCCTGCTTGTGCAGAAACCATTAAATTGAAAGCAGAGATATGCAAACATTGTAAAAGAAATTTCTCAATAAATGAAGTTCAGGAAGCCATTAACTCAGCATTAAATATCTTTTTTCAGAACAAATAATAATTATTATACCACTAGCGGTTTATATTGGATCAGCCTTTTAATAACAGGCTGATCCTTATAAATAGTTGAATAAAGAGAACACTACTTCACCCCCTCTTTAAACGCCCTAGCTGGCTTAAATTTTGGCAGAACCCTAGCTGGTATCCTGATTGCCTCACCCGTCTTTGGGTTTCTTCCTTTTCTGGCCTTTCGTTTAACAATACTGAAAGTTCCAAAACCAGAAAGAAAAACCTCCTCCCGTTTCTTCAAAGTCTTTTTTATCAAATTCAACATAATCTCCACCGCCATCACCGCTTCCTTTTTCGTAACGGTAAATTTTGCCAACTCATTGACCAAGTCTGTCTTTTTCATAAATCACCTCCAAGTTTTTTATTTTACTTCCTCCAAAGGCGTGGTCTGCCAGCCCTCCATCAGTCTCCTTTTTTCATCAAGCTGAACCATTGCATACTTTTTAACGCTCTCTCTGCGTGCATGATCAGTCAGCATCTGAACCTGATCAATAGAGTAATGCTTCTCGTTAATGTACTGGCTACAAGAGCTGTGTTTTAAACCTGAGTACATGTCAATATCCTCCCCGGCCTTTGCACATGCCTGATGCCAAATATCCTCCATGCAAGCCAGCGAATAATGCTTCCCTGCAAGTTTCCCGTGAGGATTGACAAAAAAGAATTGGCTATCAATCCTGATAGGCATTTTTTGCATTATTTTCTTGAATTCACTATGACACGGAATAACGTGAATCTTGTGCGTTTTCGTATGCTGGACAAGTTCTTTAGCTGAGAAAGTCCTTCTAACGATAAAAGCATCCTGCTCTTTGTCATAATCAATGCGATGCAATGCCATTGCCTCTGATGGCCTTCTTAAGTGATATTTCAACCACCAAAAGATTGGCTGATGCTGTTCAGGGATAGCCTTAATAACCTTTATCTGCCGTTCTTCTGGCAACCATTTGATAATTGGATCAACGATGTTATATTTTTTCTCTTCTGGAAAAAGTGGCATTACTGGAATTCGGTTTGACTTAAAGGCATGAACCAGACAGCGCCGTAAACAGTAAATTACATTTTTCTTACCCTTGCCTGTCCTGTTTATATCGTTTAAAAGCCTGCACAGCACATCATATTGAAGTTCGTGTATCTGATATGGGTTTTTAGTAAACCACGGTATAAGGTGATTCTTAATTGAATTTTCATAGTCCTTATGTGTGGCCGGACTCAATGACCCTCCGTCTTCTTCAAGCCATTTCCAAAGATACGGAATAATATCTGAAGGTGCCTCACCTTTCCATTTTTCAATTCTGAAAGTGCCATTCTCCACATCAGCTCTCATCAACGATAAAAGCCGTTCTGCCATCTGCCTGCCAGTCATACCGGCAATTTCACCATCACGGCATAGGAAGCCCCTGTACCTGCTGACAGTTTGAATTTTCCCATTATCAGGCCATGCCACGTAGTAATATTTATATTTACTATGCTGCTGAATTGACCCCTTCATACAAAAGCCACCTTGTCCAAAGTCGGGCCTCACTGTTTTATATAAAAATAACAACATAATTCCTCCTTTCTTGATTAAAAAAAGAGGGGTGTAAAAACACCCCTCTAATTCAGTGAGCACATTCTGTTTAAGTCAGATAACTCAGATAACTCAGATTGCTAGATAACTAATCTCATTACCTTATTATAGTTTTCTGAGTTTCTTGAGTTTTCCTCAATATCAACGTCCACTTCGTTACAGCTATACTGGTCATAAAGTTTTTTAAGTTCCGGTTGATCTAGGAGCATTCTCGACCTTCCTGAAGTTCTTTCTGTATTAACACCCATCATTTTGAGCTTTCTTCCAAGCCAATGAGCATTGTATTTCTTAACTTCAGGAACACCGTCATTTAACTTTTCCAACACCTCCGAGGTCATTATCCAAGGCATAACAGCATTACTTGAAAGTTCTTGAATAATACTTACTATCCTTCCTTCAAGTGACTCTGCTTTGGCCTGAACTCTAGATTGAGCCTGCTTTAAAAGCGCATTTACCAAAAGATCATATTTTTCAGGGCAAACCATCTTGCAAACAATCAAAAGGGTCTTGCCGATATCCCATAGTCTTCCGTTGATACCGGGGACTTTTTGAACTGTTGGTAAAGATTTGTCAATCCACTCTGCCTTCCAAGCTGTTAACTGTGCCTTTAATCCAAGAACTAATTTATCGTTTGCCGAATAATTCACATAAATCCCT
The DNA here is from genome assembly GCA_017998095.1 of Prolixibacteraceae bacterium. The sequence goes on from JAGODU010000129.1 coordinate 3,878, forward strand.
GGTACATTTGGCGGCAATATTTCAAGGCATCTGGTTCCAAGAATGTTGTGAACCGGATCATTTGTAGCAATGATCATCGGTGCATAAACTTCAAATGATTCTGTGTCATCAAAAGGCCCTCTATCTTGATATAATACTCTCGATATGGTTGCGCCTTTTTCGAAACCCAAAAGGAAAACATCTTCTACGCCATGCTTCACAACATCATTCCAAAAATTCATCACATCATAGAACATCGTTGCACGATGGCGATCGGTGTAACGAAATATACTTGCTTGGGATATACTTACTGTATGTATCCCCCTGAAAGAAATATATGTCATTGCTTTTCCGATTCTTGTCTTCCCTCTTTCAGGCTCAGCGCAAAACAATAAAATTGGCATGTGATGAATGTCCTTATGATCTCTTAGATATGTTGCAAATACATACAGGCTTGCCAATAAGTATTGATCTTCGTCTAAACTACCTGCCTTTCTGAGATAACCTTCAACTTGCTTGTAAATATGGTCATAAAATATCTTCGTGTAGTAATAGTAAAAAACATCAGCAGCCTTCGCAAGTTTGTATGGCAGTTTAGCTTTACTTGGTGGTATTAAAATCTCATCTTCTATTTGCCATTCTCTAACAATGAATAGTATGCCTTTTCTGCGATTTGCTCGATTCGCTCTTTCTTTCACCAAATAAACAACTTTGCCATCAGGGTCTAAGACCGCTTCAACCAATTCAGGAAAATTCATACTTTTTGTTGGTTTGTTGGTTAGCATCTTTGCTAATTTTTTCTGTTTTCTTTCTTCTTTAGTCTCTTCCTGTTGTTTCTCAATTTCTGATTTCTTTATTTCTTGTGCCCTTTCAACGTTAGTTTCTGCTTGTTGCATAATGTTTTGTTCCATAAATATTCTCCTTATTTTGCTTTAATTTGGTGGTTTTTTGCATAAAAAAAGGAATGAGTCGTTTGACTTCATCCCTTTTCACTCCAACTACATTTTTGTTTATTTTACCCCTTTCATATAATCATATTTCCCCTCCTTTCTCTTATAAAAATTAAAATACTTATTGCTCTTCCCATAAATTTTAACTCTTGCATGCTTTTCATTCTCTTTCCGAAAATGACAATTTTCGGATTTCCAATGAAAAGCATGCCTTCGCAGAAGTAAATAAATCACATATAATCTACTCCCTCTTTGGGAATTCGACTCTTACATTTTTCATGTGACCTCTTGTATAAAAATAACTCAGGAAACTCTGATAACTCAAAATTACCAGCAATATCCAACAATCAAGAGTTTGAGTTTCCCTCTTTTAGTTTAATGAAACTCAACAAACTCAATATTAATCTCAGACACATAAGTTACTGATTATGAGAGAGAATATTAGTTTCCTGAGTTATCTGAATTTTATTGAGATATGCCATGAAGAAACAGACAAGTATTAAATAAACATACTTGTACATTCCCTTTTTTTGCAAGGCAAGTCAGTAACTCAAATATGGATAAATTGTAGGTTTGATGGATTTGGTGAAGATTAATACTGATAACTGAAATTCGCTTTTGATTGGTTGTCACCAAGATAAACATATAGCGACAATCACAACTTTTATAACCCCAACTTAGGTAACGGGATCAGGAACATTCAGTTTTTAAAGAACGATGAAATCTGTGGAGCAAGTAATTGCAACTGATTTAGCGATGGAATCAAATCAGCCCAAATTTCATTTACACTACGAATATATTATATCACACGTTTCCCGCATATACGCAATTATTTTTCAAAAAGCAAAAAATAATTATTACGGCGTTCAATTACGCTTTGAATATATTATACCATATAGGATGATTCCTATAGGCAAGTACTTTTTTTAAAAATCTTAAAATTTTTTATAAGTTACTGAAATGTTGATGAAAAAAAGCTTTCGTTGAGATGGTAGCGTTCGCACGACGATGGTACCTGTCATTTGAAAATTGTCGTAGGCAGTATAAAATAGAAGCCAAGCTATCCCCTATCAAGCATAAAATGAGCTGTCATGGATTTGGAAGGCTCAATTCACAATACGCCCTCCTACCACCGCCATTGGCCGAGGTAGAGTCGTCATATTAGCCGTTTATTATTTTAAGAATGACAAGATAAAAAGTTTTTATACAGGGAATAAAAAAGGGAAATATTTTACTGTCATTTTTAGATATATATAATTTTTGGTTGGCGGTGGTACGAGTCAATGAGTTTTCACGCGGTCTTGAACTTTAATTCTTATACAAGATTTAATATTAGGCCTTCAATCACTTCCGTCATAATTACCGGCTCATAAGTCAATTTCTGAATCTTCTAAAAACTTCTGTTGATTTTGAATATTAAATAAGTAGCACCCCTCCACTAGAAGTTAAAATTCAATGTGAAGGAGGGAATGCAGTTTATGAAAAAAGGTGAAAACTATAATGGAATAAAGAAGGGGTCAAAAATGACGGTTGATCCGATCAGGCGGATGAAAGACATTCAGGCTATATCAAAACTGCTGTCAGATAATCCGAGAAATCATCTTCTTTTTGTAATGGGTACAAACAATGGCCTGAGGACTGGTGACCTGTTAAAACTGAAAGTCGGTGATGTAAAGGGCATGAAGGTTGGTGATACGTTAGTGATTAAAGAAGGTAAAACAGGAAAAAGGAACATTCTGGTCATGAATAAAAGCATTCATAAGTCATTGCAGGTTTATCTTGAGGCGTTGAAGCCAATGGATGATGATGCCTTATTTGCAAGTCGTAAGGGTAAGCGTTCAATCACGGTTCAATGCGTCAACAACATGGTTAAGAAATGGATAGGTGAAATCAATCTGAAGGGTAACTATGGCGCGCACTCATTGCGGAAGACATGGGGATACGTTCAAAGGACGACCTATGGTGTAGGATTTGAAATACTCTGCAAGCGTTTCAATCATTCAAGTCCGGCTATAACAATGCGGTATCTTGGCATTGAGGATAAAGAGGTTCAGAATATTTTGATGAATGAGGTGGGGTAAGGTCAGATCAATCAAGGACAATTTTTGCAATTTCAGTTATTTTCTTTACCTGCTTAACTCGCTTGTTTCTAAGCAGTTTCCATAATTCCAAAGATTCAGAAGGGTTTTCAGACAAAGCGATTATTTCATCGTTACCGTCAAAATTAAACAATTCGGATGTTCGTACCATTAGGGCTTTTGATATTTTTTCTATTGATTCTAAAGAGGGTGCGCGCTCTCCTCTTTCTATTCTACTTATTGAGTCAACGCTGAGATTTGTGCTTTCTGCTAGTTTCGCTTGCGTCATTCCTGCAGCGTTCCGCAATTGATAAAGATGCACACCAAATTTCTTTTTGATGCTTGCCATGTTTATGCCCCTTTAATATTAAAATATATCAAGCAAAACATGCATGGAAGTGACACACAGTCATATAAAAACATTTATTGACTTTTAGTCTTAGTTTGATGATAATTTAAAAAGGAGCTTCACGAAGGCTTGATCTTAAAACGCCACATCAAAAAAATAATGCAAGGATTGAGAAAATAATGAAGAAAAAAATTATAATCCTAACTGCATTTATATTTCTCCTGACATCCTGTGCTCCACGATATGTAATAAAATATGATGTCCCTAAATCGCAAAACAACCAAACGAAAATTGCGAAGTATAAATTGGGGGTGCTATTATTTAACGATGAAAGACCAAAGAGCGAAACCAAAGTATCTTCAGAAAATAGGTTTCCAGACCATAGATTTGAAAAAAGCATTCCAGAGAATTTACAAAATCTTATAGTTCAACATTTTCAGGCAAAACTAGGTAACGAGGGAAATGTCGTATCATTGAAGTATCGTTCAAATGAAATTAGTGAAGAACTCCTGAATGAATTTAATCGCAACGGCATTAATCTTGTGTTAGCAGGAAATATTCAGCATTACACAGTGACAACAAAAGATGATTTTTCTGCTTTAAGAATGGTGGTTGCAGGTATATTGGGTTTTACTTTTGTTGGGATGGTCTTTTTTCCACTTATATTTATTGGTAATGTACAAGATACGGTATCCATTGATTTTGAAAAAGTAACATTATTTGATGTTAACGAGTCTAAGATTTTGTATCAAAGTGAATATAAAAATGAAGTTCAAAAAGACGTTCCTCTATTAGGTTCGACCGACGAGGTTATTGAATTTTTTGCGGAGAACACAAAAACTGTAATTGAAAAGATGTATAATGAACTTGAAAAGTCTGCTGAACACGACTTCCCGGAGCAAATGAGTGCAGAGAAAACGAAAAAAATAATAAAAATAAAATACAATTGAAGCACCATTAAACCTTGTGAGGTGATGTATGGTGACGTTGATTATAGAATAACCCCGTGTTTCGACAAAGAGTGCGGGGTTTTTTATTTTTGGGTTAGATTATTTAAGAAGCATAAGACGAACCTAATGAACTTGAAAGAGAAGGTGCTAAAATGAAAAAACTTATGTCACTAGTTGTATTGATTGTGCTGGTTGTAAGTTTTGATTCCGTGAATTTATCTTTTGCAGGAGAACTAAGCTGTCTTGCAGCCAATGAACGGATGACGAATGATATGGAAAGTGCAGCAAGTGCAGTAAATGCGGGAGATGCGTGTCGAGCAGCCGATATGCTTGATTCAGCTCTGTATTGGGCTATTAAGTGCGAAAAGGAATGTGCATATAGTAAAGAACGCCTGAGAAAAGCGAGAAACATGAAAGAGCAACTCATGAGTGCTTTGGCCAGATATGTAAAAATATGTGGTCATTAAAATTGAGAATTAAGGAGTAGCATCAGTTTGGTAATTAAAAGTGAGTCCATCTTTAACCAGACTTTATGGAATTAAGGCTTAGCATAATGAAGAATACAACGTTGAATAAATCACTTTATTTTTTCGTGTTATTAATTGCCATACATTTAGTTATTTATAATGGTACTAATAAATCCGTTTATGCATCTGGGCGTCACGATGTATCACATAAAATATTGAATCAAGCTTATCAAACAGCAAATAAGATTACTGACGTCAATTCTAAAGCTAATATGTTGTGTAAAATCGCTATTACCTATAAAAACATCGGACAACAAAAAGATGCATTAAAATTACTGAAACAGGCTCAAAAAACAGTACTTTCAGAAAATGGAAAAGATAAAGATCAGACGCTATCAATAATAGCTAATACATATGTTAAATGTGATTTATATAAACAAGCTGAAATAATAGCAAAGGATGTAGACAAAAATGTGTTGTCTTTGAACAATTTCTTCACCATCATGACTGAGGAATATATCAAAACAGGTAAATATGACCAAGCTTTTGCAATAGCCCAAAGAGAAGGTGATAGTATTTATGAAATTATTGCATGCCAATATGCTAAATCTCACCAATGGGAACAGGCATTTAATACAGTCAATTCTATTAAAAACGATTCTTCTAAAAGCAGTACACTGATATTTATAGCCAATGAATACATCAATGTTGGACAGATAGAGAAAGCTTCTATTTTATTATCTGACGCCTTGACGTTGACGGATTCTTTCAATATTAACAACGATGAAATAAATAAATACGACGAGAAGTTACGGGATACTTATCATGATCTTTACATAGGTTCTAAAGTAAGCGCACTTGCTGATATAGCATCAGTTTATTACAAGGCTGGACAAAAAGATAAAGCAACAGAATTATTCTCTGACGCTCTTCAACTTGCTGATACGATGATTGTCGATACAATGCGTTTCATGGATATTAGCCACATATGTAAACTATATATAGAACTTGGTTTATACGATAAAGCTGTACAAATAGCGTCTACAAAATTTAATGACACATTACACAAGGACAAAATATTTTATTATATGGCAATCTCGTATACGAAGGGCAAACAATATGAGTTGGCTCATGATGTAATTAAATCAATGGATACTGAAATTTTAAAAATTAACGCGCTAACAGAAATAGCAGGTCTTCATGCTGATCAAGGTGAGAAAGATAATGCGAAAGAATTGCTTGCTGAAGCACGTCAAATGATGAATTTAGAGCGAAAGTTTATAACGCAGTACTTTAAAAATACAGTATTAGATATTATGTCAGATGGAAGTGTAAAAAGTATTTCTGTGGGGTATGCTAAAATTGGTCAATATAATACCGCAATAAATATTGCAAATAGCATAAAAAGGATAGATTACAAAGCAGATGCATTGAATGAAATTGCAGATGCGGTCAGAAAAAATGAGGAAAAAGATAAAAAATAATTAAATATTTTTGTGCGTTTAATTGATGGTGTTGATACATACTCAAATGGAGGTAACAAAATGCACCCTCTTACAAAAAATATGCTGTCATTTTTCATCATTATTTTCATTAGTATTTCAAGTCTATCTGCATGTGAATCAAACAAAGGAGCATCTGATAATGACAATGCTCGAAGAAGTTTAGAGATACTGGCAGATTTAAGTAAATGGATCAAAATTGAATCTGAAGCTTTTAATAACAGCGATTACTGCACAGCAATGAAAGCTTGTCAAAATGAGTTAGAACTTTGGGCAGAATATAAAAAGGTTGGTGACGCGAGCCAACTGGTAACTGTTAACGAACAAATAAGAGCGGCGGAAGATAGGCAACGCACTGTGAGGGCCTTATGTAGATGACGTCATTAATCGAAAGTTGCCCTCTCAAAAAATGTAAAAAATCCTTATAAAGGAAACCGCAATTATGAAATGCACCGCAATGCGCATCACCTTTATTTCCTTATCCCTACTTATTTTATTCATGTCAAACCCCTCATATTCTGTTGCCGAAAATGGCCGTTTCATTGCCTATGACAATGGTACGGTGTTGGATATGAAGACAAATCTGATGTGGGCTTCTAAGGACAGTGGTGATGATATGAATTGGCCAGATGCCAAGACCTATTGTAAGTATTACAGTGGCGGTGGATATACGGACTGGAGGATGCCGACGCCGGACGAGATTGCTGGGTTGTATGATGCGAGTAAGTCCCAGGAAATAGAATGTGGCTCGATTGACACTTCTCGAAATCATATTGCTACAGATTTGATTCATATAACATGTATTAACCTCTGGGCTTCCAAAACACGCGGCTCCAAGGCTGCCTTCTTCACTTTCATGGTTGGCGCTGGGGATTGGTGGCCCAAGTCAGTAACAAATCGGGTACTCCCGGTGCGTTCCGCATATAAGGAAGGTCCTAACGCAGAATTTCTACAAAGATTACAATTAGCTGATAAACATTTAACTAAGTTTTACATAAAATGCGGCGATAATTATTTTGTATTACCCAAAAATCAATATGTTAAAAGTTATAATCAGTTTCACAAAGAGGCAACATTATCCACAAGCTATTTTAGTTATACACCAAGTGATGTCGAAAAAGCGAATGGGGTTGAATTTAAAGGCAGGGTTAAAAAAGAATTAAATGGGAAGATGTGTCGAGAATATAACAATTCTGGTTGGAGTGAGTGGACAGACGAATGTAGTAAATGCCAAACAGGTGTTAGTATACGGAAAAAAAATGGCTCCTGGACATCTTTTCAGGACTATGGAGACTTAGCAGAATTTAGTTGTTCTGACTTGCCAGCACTATCGCCAGCACCACCACAAGAAGCGCCAGCAAAATATTATAAAATACAGTAAAGTATTGTCCTTTAACTTTTCTTTAACCTTAACCCGTTATGCCATTACAAGTATATGATATTGCAGAATAATATCATGGTCGGATCGGGTTCGATTCCCATGCACTTCCGCCAATTTATTAGCAAAACTCGATTTTTATCGAATAAAATTCTTTAACCTTACGGTGTTAGTATCTCACTAAGCTTTCTAAATGAAAAAAGGCGGATCACTTA